>NZ_BBCC01000185.1 GCF_001311845.1 Desulfosarcina cetonica JCM 12296
AAGGCAACGCTGACGAATGTGGCGGTGTTGTCCGGATGCGTGCGTCCCGGGCCCATGCACACACGACGATCCGTTTGGCTCCTTTTCGGCGCATCCTAACGAAATGCTAACTTTTCCTTGACCCTCGGAACCGCGTTGTATAATAATCACGGGATTTAAATCATGGCCGCACGGGACGCGGCCTTTCACAAATGGAGGTACTGTGAATGGAAGATGGATCTGTCATCAAAATCATCGCCGATTGGATTTGTCGGCCTCCAAAACCCCCTGGCTGGGCCGGTTTCAAAAAAACCTTTCCCCCCAACGATAGAAATTCCGAGATTGTGGGAACCAGCCTGTATGCCCTCAATAGCCCCCTTTTAAGCATGCCCAATACCGTCTTTAGGAAATTTCGGCATATCCACCGCCAGATGCTTTTGCACAGTCCGGTCGATCGTATCCTCCAATAATTTCGACAGTCCAATCATTGACGTAGATCGATACCCTTGCGTGGTGTTTCGCCGGTTGGCATTGATGCCAACATTCGGAACGGTACCGCGTTCGCGTAAGATGATGATTTATCTCGGCACTTCTTCCTCGGTGCCGGTTTGGATACCTGAAAGGGCGACGCAATGGCCGAACAAACAAGATATCAGCGCAGCAATGTTGTGGAATTCAACGATTACGCCTCCGCGCATCAACGGCAATGGCCTGAATATACCGACCAGACGGCAACGGATATTGCCAAGGACCATTTTGTCAGCGATGGTGACACGGTTTATGCCGGTAAACATCTGATTCTCGATTTCTGGGGGGCACACTCCCTGGACAATCCGACCCTGATGGAAAATGTACTCAAACAATGCGTGCAGGCGGCAGGCGCCACCCTTTTGCATATCCACCTGCACCGCTTTTCACCCAGTGGCGGGCTTTCCGGTGTTGCCGTGCTGGCTGAATCACACATCAGTGTCCATACCTGGCCGGAAAACGATTTTGCCGCGTTCGACATCTTCATGTGCGGGGATACGCAACCCGAAAAGGCGGTCGATGCACTCAAGGCGGCATTCGACCCCAAGCGGGTAATGGTCGTGGAGCACCTGCGAGGCCAATCCGATGAAAGCTGAATACCGTGAAGACATCTGTGCGGGTTGGGATCAGGTGTTTTCCATCGACGAGCCCCTGTATGAGACCAAAACCGACCATCAACACCTGATCATCTTCAAAAATCGCTATTGCGGTCGGGTGCTGGCCCTGGACGGGGTGGTTCAGACCACCGAAGCCGACGAGTTTATCTATCACGAGATGATGGCCCACGTACCGATCCTGGCCCACGGCGGCGTTCGCCGGGTGCTGATTATTGGCGGCGGAGACGGCGGGCTGCTTCGGGAAGTGTTGCGCCACCGGGAGATCCAGCGGGTGGTGCAGGTGGAGATCGATTTATCGGTGATCGATCTGTGCCGCCGTTATCTGCCCAATCATTCCCAAGGGGCCTTTGACGATCCTCGGGTAGCGGTCGTTATCGACGACGGCATGCATTTTCTGCAGCATACCGACGCGCGTTTTGATGTGATTCTCACCGACAGCACCGATCCCGAGGGCCCGGCGGAAGTTCTGTTCAGCGAACGCTATTACGCCGCCTGCCGGCGCTGCCTGCGCCCGGGGGCATTCTGGTCACCCAGAACGGTGTGGCCTTCTTGCAACTGGACGAGGTGCGCATGTCGGCGACCTATTTCAGTCGTCTGTTTCGGGACTGGCATTTTTTCAATGCGGCGGTGCCCACCTATGTGGGGGGGACGATGACCTTTGGTTGGGCTAGCGACAATCCTCACCTGCGGCAAATAGATGGGGAAACGCTCGGGGCGCGCTTTGCACGCAGCGGCATTACCGCGCGCTATTATACCCCCGAACTTCACCGGGCGGCATTCGCGCTGCCGCAATATATTCTGGACGCCATTGGCAAACCCAAGGGGTAGGGGCCGTGGTGCGTTTTGCTCGGCATCCCTTTTCCCGCCTGGATCGCGACCCAACTTTCCTGTTTCTGGATGGCGACGATGGATCACGTTGGCGACGTCGCCTATCCTCAGGCGCTTTCCCCGCCATTTGTTTCTTTTGATTTGGCCTTTGCCGGATAGTTTGCCAGATAGATGGCTTCGATTTTTTCGAAAATGCCCCGCCAGGAGAAGGCGGCCATCCGGTCGGCAATGATGGCGAGGTCGATCTGTGGATTCAGGTGGGCTGCGGAGATCTGCCTCTGCAGGGCGGTGGTCAGATGGTCGACAAACCCCCTTTCATCATCGGCGATGGGTTTGTCCACCGCGTGCAGGCGGGGGGTGGGAACGAGCTTGATAAAGTCGGCCCGAACCTCGCCGAGGAGTTCACTCACCCCGGCAGCCCGGTGGCAATGATGCGGCATCCGCTGGCCAGGGCTTCCAAAATCACCAGGGGCAGCCCCTCAAATAGCGATGGCAAGACGAAAAGATGGGATGACTGCATGATTTCGGCCAGCCGTTGCTGGGAAACCGGGCCATGGATGGTCACGCGTGTTCCGAGACGATCGGCCAGGGCCAGACAATGCGCCTTTTCACTACCGCTGCCACCTCCCACCAGATGAAGATGCCATTCGGGTTGATCGATGCCGGCCAGAGCCTCGAGCATCCACGGAACGCCCTTGGCATGACTCAGTTTTCCGGCATATACCACCTGGACCGGAACCGGGAGCGGCTTGGGTGCCGGGGTGAAGCGTTGGTCATTGTATCCGGCCCCCACGACATGAACGCGGTCCGGGGAAATGCCATACAATTGGACAATGTCCTGTTTTTGAGCGTGACTCAGGGCCATGACGGCGTCTATCGCACGGCATTCGGAAAGAATGCGTTGACGAAGGTGGGGGCAGTTCTGAAATTGCCGTAAATCAGACCCATGGCAGGTCGTCACCAGGGGGATATGCGGAAACAACCGGCGTGTCAGGGCCGTGACGAGCCAGAGATGGTGGCTGTGGATGATATCTGGCTGGAAAAGCGTTGCCGCCGCCTGAAGGTGGCGCGAAAACGCTTTCTCGTAGGCATCGTGCTGGGCCGATGAAAGGTCGCCAAACCGCGTGCTCTCATAGGGCATGACATCACTCATGCCGGTGATGGTAAAAGGGATGTCTCCCCCATTGAACGTGACGAATCGGCAGTCATTGGGATCGATGCAGGTTAATTCCGGCGGAGAGCCGGCCTGGATGCCGGCCACCAGAAAATTACGATGGCCGTTACCGGCCGCTTCGCGCAGCAAGGCCTGGACATAAACGCCACTGCCGGTGGAATCCGGACGCTGGCTGAGGACATGCAGGATTTTGAGCGGGCGCTTGACGCTCATTGACCGGAACTGCCGGGATTGTTCGGCAACGATTTCGCGTTCAAAATCCACCGGCTCTTCGGCGAGCAGCAACCCATAGTATTTTTCGAAGGACGCCTTGATCCGGTCCAGGGGGGCATCCGCAAACGTACCATGATAGCGAATGTATTCCATGTGCAACTGGCCGGTCATGTCAAAGGGGTGGAACAGGGAATCGGCGCTGCCATCGAATTCAAGGGGTTTCAACTGAAAACGGTGACACAATTCGATGTTGAATGCCGGGGTGGCCTTGACCCAGCGCCCATCGATGAAGATATCCGTGTATCCGTGCCAATAGAACACATCCGTGTTCATCAAGCGTTTCAGCCGTTCGGTGGCCAGATGGTTGCGTACGTCGGCATAGCCTAACCGTGCCGGGATTCCCAGTACCCGGCAGCAAGCGGCCAAAAGCACCGCTTTGGGAACACACCAGGCACGCCCGGCGGAAAGCGTGGTGCTGGCGCGCATGCCCGCGATCGTCAGGTCCACGGTGTAGGGATCGTAGCGGATTCCGTCCCGTACGGCATAATAAAGTCGGACGCGCGCGCCTTGTCATCGACCGCACCCTTGGCGCTACGGTGAGTGAAGGCAATCACATGGGGATCGTCACTATCGATGATGGGTGTTGGCTTCAGGGCTTCGATGAATTCGTTTTCCATGGTTCATTCCTCATGTTTCCGCTTGCCTGTTCACGGTTTGTATTCTATGGATGTCTCTTTTTTTCAACAGGATGCTTTTCGATATCGCCAATGGCCAAATGATGACTATTTTATTTCCCAGCCAACCGTGTGGGGATTGAAAGCGCGATAGAGGGAAATCAAGGAATTATGTCACAGCAAGACTACTATCAGATCTTGGGTATCGACCGCAATGCGGATGCTAAAAAAATCAAGGATGCCTACCGGGAACTAGCCTTCAAATACCACCCCGACCGCAACGAAAAGGATCCGTCCAGTGCCGAGATGATGAAAAAGATCAATGAGGCCTATGCCGTGCTCTCCAACGCGGAGAAAAGGCGCGACTATGACACCTTGCGTCATCAGTACGGCGAAAACGCCTATGGTCGCTTCCGCAGCACCTACACCGAGCAGGATATTTTCAAGGGGTCCGACATCCAGCACATCTTTGAAGAAATGGCCCGTTCGTTCGGCCTTCGTGGCGTGGATTCAATTTTCAGTGATTTTTACGGGCCGGGGTATCGGCAGTTCACCGTGAAGGACCAAGGTCTCACGGGCAGGGGGTTCCTTTATCGGGGCCGATTCGGCAAGCGCCACGGAAAGCCCATGGCGGGTGGCGTACCGCCGCGATTGGGCCGCTTTGCCAGCTACCTGTTTCAAAAGGCCACCGGCGTCGGTCTGCCCCAGACAGGCGACCCTATTTACGATACCATTCACATGGCACCGGAATTTGCGAAAAGTGGCGGGCCGTTCCCCTATTTTCATCGCCAGCGATCCAAAAAGCTGGTGGTGACCATTCCGGCCGGCACCCGGGACGGCCAGCAGATCCGACTCGCTCGGATGGGCGTGGAAGGCAAGCATGGGGGCGAGGACGGTGACCTCTACCTGAAGGTCAAATTTAAGAAACCCCTGTTGGAAAAAGCTAAGGATTTTATTGTTTCGACGTTTCGCCGATGATAAAATCAAAATATACAATAAACAGTTCCCCCCAAAGCGTGGATCATTTCCCATGAACCTTGAAAGGAGGCTTCTGCACCGATATTGAGCATCAGCGATGGTACTTAGTGCCGTTCAGAATGGAGCCTGTTTCTGGATGGGCACGACTAACCTCCCCACCGGTCCAAAAGATGAGCGGGGATTGTATTGACGAGTGGTGAGCGGGCCGGGAAACCGCGAAAGGAGGGTCTTTTATGCAACTAATGGTCACTTTTAAGAATGTCGACTCCTCGGATTACCTGAAATCCTACCTTGAAGAGAAACTCGAACGCCTTGATAAAATAATGACTTCCCCCGGGACCGCCGATGTGGTGTTTCAAGAGGAAAAGCTGCGCAAAATCGTGGATGTCAACCTTAGCGGCAAAGGCGTCGATGTTCATGCCAGAGAGGAGAGCAGTGCCTGGAACGAAGCCATCGACCTAGTTGTGGACAAGGCTAAGAAACAGCTGATCAAAAGCAAAGAGAAGACTCAGTCACATCGTGCAGAGGCGTAACCCTTTCGATGCGATTTAAAATGGAACGCCTTCCTCCAAAGGGGAAGGCGTTTATATTTTCAGCGAACGCTGACGGATTCGTAAAAAGCCCGATATCGGCGTTACGCGTATCCTTCGTCACTGCGGCGTACGCTAAGTACGCCTCATTCCTCAGGATTCGCAAGCCTTGATCTCGGGCTTTTTACGAATCCGTCGGAAATACGACTTTTTACGCGTTCAGCAACGCTATTTTCTGATCAAGTGCCGCATATCGGGACGTTCCAGATTGAGCGCATCGACTTCCGGCAGGCCATCCTCGCCGGCCCCACCCGTCAGACGTCCCGATTTTAGCCATTGACGAACGCCGTTTTCAGTTAAATAGGTCATTTTTGAGAACGTTGCGACATCATAGCGGACGGCTTCCGTCTTGGGTGCCGCGGGTGGTATGGCAGCGGGTTGCCCCTTTTTTTCCGTCGCCGGTTGGGGCGGATCGGCATTGATCAAAATCGCCCATCGGCCGCCACGTTTTTCCCCGCATAATTTTCCTTGTCGCAGCATCTGGGTAATGGTGGATACCGCCATGCCGGAAATTTCAGCATATTCAGCAGTTGTCATTGTCTTGGGTGTGTCGGTCATATCGTCAAATTCCTTTGCAACCCCGTTGTTGTGTATCATTTGTAGCCGTTTACATCAGGTTCTGGGTGATCTGGCTGACGGCTTCTGTGGTCGCCTGTTGATAGTTGGCCAAATCGGTTTCATCGAGCGCCAGAAAGTCAAGGGCCTGCGGGTCCAGGGTGTACAGGGCCGCGTCCATCGTCTTGGAGATGTCGCATTGCTGGGCGATATGATTGGCCGTATGAACGATATAGGCCAGCTGATTACCATCGGATGCGCTGGGTTCGTGATGGTAGCGCATGGCGCTGGCGTGGTTTTCAGGCAGATTCCATTTGGTGCAAAGATCCAGGGCCAATTCGGTATGGTCGAAGCCCAGGACCTTTTTTTCAACCTCCAAAAAACTAGCTCCCGCGTTCAACTCCTTTTCCACCTGTTCGCTACGTTCCAGGATATAGCGATCCAGCGCCAATTTGCCCGCATCATGAATCAGTCCGACGGAAAAGGCATCGTTTTCCATGGCCGGTGCCCGGTCCTTGGCAATCAGGCGCGAGCAGAGCGCCACGGCCAGGGAGTGCTGCCATAATTTCCCGGCCCCCATGCGATATCCCTTTAAACGGCTGCCCAAAAGGCTGGTGGCCGAAACCATGGTGATCAGCTGTTCCAAGGTCTTATGGCCCAAAACAACCGTTGCCTGATGGATCGAGGATACCATCCCCGAGAGCCCGTAGTAGGCCGAATTGGCGACTTGAAGGACTTTGGCGGCGATGGCCTGGTCCGTTTCGATGACTTCAGCGATTTCTTTGAAACCGGACATGGGATTGCCCATGACCTCCCGGGCTTTGTAGATAACCTTGGGCATGGGCGGCAGATCCTTGATGCTGCCCAAAATCTTTCGCCGCAGATCGGTACCCTCCAGCTCCCCGGAGGATTTTTCGGCGATGGGCGTGATCACCACTTTGCCGGCGGATGGCGCCGCCGGTTCCCGGGCTGGTTCGGGTTCAGGCGCTGTCTTGACGCGAAGGTCAATGGTGATTTTCGATTTGCAGCCGGGGCAGGGGAAGGACACTTTTTTCCCCGATGGAAGGCGGTTGTCGGGAAGGTCAAGTGTTTTGCCGCAGCTTTCGCATTCAATTCTCATGAACACACCTTTCTCGGCTGCTTCGCAGCTCCGGGCAGGTCTATTTTAAATACTGACTATAGCGGTTTTAAGAAAAAATGGCCAGATTCAAATCTTTTTGGCCAACCGGTCAGGTCTGAGCGGTTTGGTCCTATTCATCGACAGCATCACGAAAAACTTGACGCCCAAAATGCGGCCCGGCGGCAACCTGTTTTCATTTGGCACAGGGTTGTGCTATGAGAAAAGGATTCAACGCCAACGCATCCCACAGGATGAATTCCCATGCATGTCATTTTGATGGTCGCCATTACCGTGGATGGCAAGATTGCCCGATCCGCTGACCACTATCCCGATTGGACCGGCAAAGCGACAAGCGCTTCTATGTCGAGGTCACCAAAAAAGCAGGGGTGATGATCATGGGGTCGACCACTTTCGACATCATCGGACGTGTCCTCCCCGGCCGTAAGACCGTTGTGATGACGCGCAATCCGGCGCGGTGCTCGGATTCTGCGGACCTGGTCTTCACGGCGGATCCGCCCGAGGCGATTCTCGCCGATCTGTCGGACCAGGGATATACGCAAGCCGTGGTTGTCGGCGGCGCCAAGATCAACCAGCTTTTTGCCCAAAAAGGGTTGCTCGATGAATTGATCCTGACCGTATCCCCCTACGCGTTCGGCTCCGGCCTGTCCATCTTTTCCGACAGCGTCGACCTGAAACTGACGCTGAAAAGATTCTGGACATTGGACGACAACACCTTGTGTCTGCGCTATGGGGTCGTGCATTGAGCCCGGCTGGCGCAAGCCGCCCGTGTGACCGATACCGTCAAGCTTAGCTGGTCTGATTCATCGTTTCCAGTACCCGGTACAACCCCTGCGTGCCAAGATTTTCCCATCCCATGGCCATGGCGGCCACATAGAATTGGTGAACCAGGGAAAGGCCCGGCAGGGCCAGACGCATCCGGCGTGCCTCGTCCAAGGCAATCCCCATGTCCTTGACGAAATGCTTGATGAAGAAGCCGGGATCAAAGTTGCCATCGACAATCCGGCGTCCCAGATTGTTGATCGACCAGGAACTGGCCGCTCCCTGTCCAATCACATCAATCACCTGATGCGCATCCATGCCGGCCCGCTGGGCGTAAAGCAGGGATTCCACGACGCCGATCATGGTGCCGGCAATCAGGATCTGATTGGTCATTTTGGTGTGCTGGCCGGCCCCGGCATCCCCCATATGGGCAATGGTCTTGCCCATGGTTTCCAGCAGCGGCCGGACGGCGTCGAAAACAGGGCCATCACCGCCCACCATGATGGCCAACGTGGCTTCCCGCGCGCCCACATCCCCACCGGAAACCGGTGCATCCAGGGCATGGACCCCTTTGGCCGTGCAGGCCCGGTAAATGATCCGGGCCAGGTCCGGGCTGGAGGTGGTCATGTCAACGACGGTGTCGCCGGCTTTGGCGCCGACCAGAACGCCCTCGGTACCCAGGATGACCTCTTGGACATCTTCCGGGAACCCCACCATGCTAAAGACGAGATCGCTGCCTTGAGCCACGGCCTTGGGGGTTTCCGCCCAGATGGCGCCCCGGTCGATAAGGCTTGCGCCTTTTCGCGACTGCGATTGTAGATCGTCAATGGATGCCCGGCTGCCAGCAGATGACCACACATGGATGCGCCCATGACGCCGGTGCCGATCCAACCGATTTTTTGGATGGTCATTGAAATACCTCGCTATCCTTGTCCGTATTTTGAAAGCATCGGCATGCTTATAGCCGAATCGCGGACTAAATACAATTCAACCGCTTTCCGGTTTTCGAATGGGATATGGCGGATGCCTTTGGGTCGGTTGGCGGAGGGCGCACGAATGCCAGGGGGTACCCCCATGCGGGCGGAAACGATCGTCAGAGATCGCAATCCATCTGAATCGTTATCTGTAGAATCGGAAAGGGGCTTTATCGCTCATCGATCGCACTGAGAACCATCCGGCGAATAATCGGTCGCAGCACATCGACGGACAGGAGGCGGAACAGATCGACGGTTTGATACTTGGCCACCGTCTCGTCCACAAGCCGTTTCGCATCGCCAAGTTCCCGAAACCGGGTCCGGATCCTCTCCCGCTGCTTTAGCGAGGCAGCCAGGCCGCGGCTTACGATTTGCTTTGCATCGTTGCCGTTGAGCATGCCGCAATGCTCGTAGGCTACCATCTTGATGGAGAGCGGACGTAATTTCTCCAGACTTGACAGGTAATCTGGATAGTCGTGATTCGCCGTCACCGTCAGTTCGTTCCGGCCGCGTTCGGGAAATGGAACGGCATCGCCCGGAAAAAGAATCCGGCGCTCCGGCAGGTAGACCGACAGGGAGCATCGCGAATGCCCCGGTGTATTGAAAAACTGCAGGCTAAGTCCATCGCCCAGGTCGAGACGGTCGCCATCGCCCATGCCGTGGGCAACGTGGATGTCGGCGAAATCCAGGGGAATGCCGTCATGGGTGTGGTCCATCCCCAACCGGTCCAGGTGCGTGCGTTAATCTCCCTCATCAGCCGCACCGGTTTTTCCCGGGTCAGCAGGTAGGCGCTGTATGTGGAGGCAACGACTTCCATCCAGGGGTATTTCCGGCACAGATAGGGTACTGCCCCGCAATGATCATGATGGGCGTGAGACACCACCAGATAGCGGATGCGGCTTCGGTCGATGCGAAACCGATCGAGCTGTTCTTCCAGCCTATGCACCCCCCAGGCCGTGCCACCGCCGATCCAGGCATAACACTTCCCCATCACCAGATAGGAGGTCACCTGACGACTACCGAACATCAGAATCCGATCATCGATGAAACCGGGAATATCAACACGCACTTGACTTCTCCAATCTTTCCGCCAGCCTAAAACCTGCCTGTCCGCGACCATCCCGACGGACAGGCAGGTTTCAACCGGTTGATAAAGTACTTTTTTCCTGATGGGTAATGCTATGGGCTACTCAAAATGAATCACCGGTTTGATGACATTGTCTTCCTTGCTGTCCATCATCCAGAACGCCTTTTCTACTTCATTGAAGCTGAAATGATGGGTCGTCAGTTTGGTGGGATCGACGCGTCCCGTCTGGATGAGGCGAATCAAACGGGTCATTCGCTCGCTTCCTCCAGGGCAAAGCAGGGTCTTGATCGTTTTCTCCGCCATCCCCACGCCCCATTCCAGGCGCGGGATATTGATGTATTCGCCTTCTCCATGGTAACCGACATTCGAAATGGTGCCCCCCGGCCGGGTCACCTTGATGCAATTCTCAAACGGGATTTGCGCCCCCACCGATTCCATGGCCGAATCCACGCCCTCGCCATTGGTGAGGTTCATGATTTCCGCGACGGCATCGACGTCGTTGTAATTGATCGTCACATCGGCGCCGTACGCCTCGGCAAGCTTCAACCGGTCGGGAACGTTGTCAACGACGATGACCAGGCCGCGCCCAGCAACCGGGCGCCCACGGCGGTCATCTGGCCCACCGGCCCGGCACCGAAAACCACCGCGCTGCCGCCCAAGACGATATTGGCATTCTCGGCGCCCTTGAATCCGGTGGACATCATATCGGTGGTGTAGCAGGCGGCCTCATCGGACACATCGCTGGGAATCAGGGTCAGATTGGCATCCGCATCGTTCACATGGAAATACTCGGCGAAACTGCCGTCCTTGATGTTGGCGAACTTCCAGCCGCCCAGCGGCTCGGTGCATTGCGAAGTAAATCCGCGCTGGCAATTATGGCATTTGTAACAGGGCGTAATCGCATTGACCACAATGCGGTCGCCGGGTTTGAACAAGGTGACGGCGCTGCCCACGCGGTCGACGATTCCGCAGGCTTCGTGTCCCAGGGTATGGTCGTGGCGTTCGCCGATCGCACCTTTCACCGTATGCACATCAGAGGTGCACACCAAAGCGGTCGTGGTCTTGATAATCGCGTCGTTGGGTCCCGGATCGGCAGGAATGGGTTTCTCCATGAAGCCGACTTCGCCGATTCTCTTCATTACAAAGGTCTTCATCGTAGCTGTCATCGTGAACCTCCCGGTCGTTATGTTCTTCTGTAAAGGCGCGGAGACAGGCAAGATCTGATACTACTTTTCTGCCTGCGCCCGAAATACTTCATCGAACATCGATGAGGCGATGGTCTTCCATTATCGCAAACGATTGACATGGGATAGCTACCCTTCACGACCTGTATATCGTGGAAGTCAAAAGAAAGTAAATCCGGGAAACTCCTCATTTTGTAATGCGGGGAAACCCTTCCCCAATGGGAAATTCTCCCATACTACAGCTAAAATGAATGCTCCAAGCGTCTGTGTAAAACGCTGGATCAGGCCCGATAACAAGGCGGAAAACGGCTCGAAAGCGGAGCATATAGGTTAATATGTGAGCATTTCGAGTCATTTTCCAACACCGGTAGCGGGCCTTAGCCGGGGTTTTACACAGACGCTAACCAAACCGGATCAGGGGCTTGATTACCCCCTCCTCCTTAGTAGACATCAACGCGAACGCCCGGTCCAGCTGGTTGAAGGGGAAGACATGCGTCGTCATGCGCGTCGGGTCCACACGCCGGTTGGCGATCAGCCGCATCAGGCGCGACATCCGTTCCTTGCCGCCGGGGCACAGAATACTGCGAATCGTCACCTCGCTGGCCCTTGTCTGCCGTCCGCAAACGAGAATACTGATCGCGTCACCATCGCTGTGGATGCCGATATTGACGATTACGCCGCCCGGGCGAATCACGCGCAGGCAGCGTCGAGCGCCATCTGCG
>NZ_BBCC01000186.1 GCF_001311845.1 Desulfosarcina cetonica JCM 12296
AAGAGGTATGCTGGCTCATCGCACCCTTAAGAATACGTGCCGTGCCCGGCACACAACAGGCTTTTGCAGCGGAGCGCAAAAAGCCTCGCCCGCCGAAAAGAAACGTTGAACGTTGGACACTAAATTCACGTAAAAATGAGAGATATTATTCCTGACAAAAAATGGTATTCTGAGATCAGCAGAGCAAAAGAGGTTCTGCCGCGGTGTCCTTTTGCAACTGCAGATTCATGTCCTCGATTCTACCAATCCTTATCACTTTTAGGTTCTGCAGGATGTACATCTATACCGGAAGATGAAGATAAGAGGCTTCTTGAAAAGTGGAAATCAAGTGACTTGTTGCCCTTAACAGGTAAGCAGGAAACCTCAATCAGTGGCCCTGATGGGCACTTCAAGAGTTTTTCGAATTTCTGTCCAGAAGTTTCATTCAACAATTTTGGATATTTTGCGACTTATCTTCATAAACATACCGACGAAATAGATATTGATGTTGCACATCATAATCTCGGAAAGATGGGTGCACCACCAGATCATTGGGGTTGGGTGTGGTCTACTGTTATCCCTATGCATTACACAGAATGTCCTCTATATTCAATTCTCGTTCATAGATCCGATGGAACTTCAAAACGAAATGTAAATACACCCAAAATAAATCCTCAAGTTAAACAAAAAAGTGATAGTGAAGATCATCGCAATCACAATTTGATTAAATGGATTGTCAGTCTAATTTTGCTTTTATTGGTCTGTTATCAGGTATATTCCGGAATAGTACTAAAAAAGGTCGGAGTTCCCGGAATATTTGAGGTTGAATTTGCAGATACAGCTTTGCCATCTAAAGATGTTCTGAAATTTGAGACATTAATGCCTTTTGACACCGGATGGATTTTTATTGGGTATTTCGACCCTAACCGCAAATTATACACTGAAGGCCCTTATGCATCAGTAGCATTCCGGCCAGGAACCGGTTCTCGTGGAGCTATTATTCCTGAAAAAGGCGACGTTCTTATGATAAAGAAGAATCGTTCTGTGGTAATCGCCAACTATAAGACTCAAAATTTGAAATTTCACCTTCAGTCTCCCTCTTTGGTACACGATCCTCTAATTGATGATGATTATACTGGCGTAAATCTTTTAAAAGGAAAATTGGTTTTAGTTCGAGATGTCGAAATGAGCAATTACCCCGGAGATCCCTTCAGTATATGGCTCGAGTAGCCGAATGTGATCCGGATATTGACAACTGTGTAAAAGCAGTAGCAGAAATGCCCCATTAATAAACATTTTAATGCCCAACGTTGCTAATTCAGCCGACGCAAAAAGCCTCGCCCACTGAAAAGCAACGTTGGGCGTTTACCAAAATATTTCACAAATACAGAGAGACACAATATGACAATACGAATTGTCCGGCTTGGTTCTGACAGACATAAAAACGAAGGTTTGCGTATAGGTACAGTGAGACGGCCTCCACGCGGAATTCCTAAAAGCGAATATTCTACTCAAAATTGGTATGATGTTTGGTTCCCCAATGTTGCACCAACAAACGAGCTAATGAAAATCGGCCAGGCAGTGAAAACAGAAAAAGATTGGATTACATTTGCCAAAAAGTATCGCTCTGAGATGAAGGATCCAGAAAAAAGCAGAATCATCGACTTGCTTGCAGCATTATCTCACAACTCAAACATTTCAGTTGGCTGCTATTGCGAAAATGAATCACGATGCCATAGATCCATATTAAAAGAGTTGTTAGCTGAAAGAGGAGCCAAAATCGCATCGTAGTAATAAGCGAGTGCACCCAACAACGCCATGCACAAGGATCAGCAGGGGGCGTGCCACTATTACACAAGCTAATGATTGCGTTAACGCGCCGTTAGCACAGGCTTCATATAAAAGCTATTTTTCTTGAGGGAATAAACATGTTCAGTCAGCTTAAATCTTCATTTATTGAAATGGCCCGTGAAAGCGGGCTTATGGAAACCGAAGTGAACATTACCGCCAGACAATTGACGCCCGGAGAGGCCATTGGTGAAACGGAAAGAAAAGATTTCCCTCTTTTGCAAGGAAGGGAAAGTTTGATGCAGGCTGAGTTTAAAGGTGCAATGGGTCAGGCGTTTACAGATATGCCGATGAATTTTAAAGGAAAGGTTAAAGATATCGTTGAGATTAAGCTGAGGAATAACGGAGAACGTGCGCTTTTCATTTCAGCCCTGAATGCGGTTATGCGGCACCTTGGAAAAGCAGATAAAACGATTCACTGTAAAAATGATGAACCTGAACTATGTGCACGGGAAATTGCCGAAAGCGTTATTAATCAATACGGAACTGAAAGTCATATTGGAATCATCGGGTTTCAGCCCGCGATCATTGATAATTTTTCAAAACTTGTTTCACCTGAAAAAGTAAGGGTTACAGACCTGGATAGAGACAATATCGGCAAAAAAAAGTACGGGATTTTTATTTGGGATGGAAAAACAATGGAAGAAGAAATTTTTAAAGCCAGTGATGTTCTTCTCGCAACAGGTTCCACAATTGTTAATAATAGTCTGGAGAAACTGACGATATATGCTGAGAAATATAATAAACCCATATATTTTTATGGTACAACAATTGCCGGCCCTGCGGTTATTTTAAATCTAAAAAGATTATGTTTCAACGCTGCATAACAATTTGAACACTTTCAAATGACGATATGCACCCTACCCACATGAATACGAAGCTTTCATAGATTCGGGATCACTCTCGATGTCCGTTCGACAAGCAGGACGTTTTGTCGAACAACGTTCACAAACCGCCTTGCAGAGACCAATCAATTTTTACGAATCCGTCGGAAATGCGACTTTTTACGCGTGCATCAATTTTAGTTTCGGCCAAAGGGGCCGATATCCATTTATCATCACAGGCCAAATTAACATTTGATGGAGGTTAAACGACATGTTTTCGCAAAAAAGGGAAATGGTTTGCGTCCATTGCGGTGCCATTGGGGAACCAGAACTGATTGGATTGGAGTTGTTATCCGGGCTGGTGGCGATATTGGGTGTCATTGCCACCATGGTGGGGTTGGCGCTTTTCGTCGTTCCGGGTTTGATATTCGGGATCCTGACCGCAACCCATATCGTGTACTGTCGGAACAAAAATGGCGTTGAATGCCGGCATTGCCTTTCCAGGAATTCGATGGTACCCATCGATACGCCCATGGGATTATCAGTCATTAAAAAAGGTTGAACGAGCTGTTGTGGAGAGTTAAACTAATTTCTGGCAGCAACCCAACCTGAAACGGAAAAAGAGGATCGCGTGCATCGTCGGATTAACAGGAGAATGATTTCACGGATGCTGGCTGTGGCGGCCCTGCTGGTTGTGGTCGGCTGCAGCAGCAAGCTGACCACGGCAAACTACGACAAACTGAAAATGGGCATGACCTACGAGGAAGTGGTCGCGATCCTGGGAAAAGCGGATGAATGCGATGGCGCCATGGGCCTCAAGACTTGCCGCTGGGGCGATGACAAACGGCAGATCCGGGTCCAATTCGCCGGCGACAAAGTCATCCTGTTTGCCGGCAAGGGGCTTTCGGAATAAAAAACCGGGGAAAGGCGGCCCCGTCGCAATCCCCGGTTTGTGCATCAAATGGGTTGTGATGAATTAGGTTGATTTTCGGACGTTCTTGGCTTCAGGCCCGCGATCGCTCTCTTCAACATCAAAGATAACCATGTCCCCTTCGGACAGGGTCTTGAATCCCGGCATATCGATGGCGGAAAAATGAACGAAGACATCTCGACCTTCTTCTTCGTTGATAAAGCCATACCCCTTCTTGTCATTGAACCATTTTACTGTTCCGTTCGCCAAAACACTGACCTCCTCTTCTCGGTGGTTCTCCTAAAAATTGACCCATTGCCATAGCGGACGATAGTCCGGCACGTGGAAGAATACCGCTCAGGAGATTTCAGATCAGGGATAGCTTTGGCCAAGATATCATCCGAGAAGTGATTAACCAATCAAGTACTGCGTGTCAAGAAAAAAGCAATCACGGAAATCGTTTAATATCCGTGGCTTTCCCGACTTCCTCAGTGAAGTTAGCAACCATCTTCTCTTCCCGTGCTCGGCGCAACCGGATGAAGACAGGTCCTTGCCATCATCAAAGGCGCGGCAAGAGACGCGTCAGAATCCCAAGGACTGACCGATCAGAAAGACGCTGATGTCGGTCATCAGGGGCTTGCGGTGCAAGATCGTCGTGATGCGGCAGATCCGCTGGGGCGCGTTGCAGTCCGTGCACACACCGGTTTCGGCGCAAGGCGTTTTGGCATTCAGGCTCTTGGCCCGCATCGGTGCCGCCACCAGGCGCACCCGTTGCAGGGCGCTGTCCAGATCGGGGGTCACCTTGTTCATGCCGGCCACGATCACCACCTTGCCGACGCCAAAGGTCATGGCATTGGTTCGGTTGCCGATTCCGTCCACATTGACGATCTCGCCGGTGGCGGCGATGGCATTGGCGCTGCAGAAGAAACAGTCGCAACGGCCCTGGGCCAATCGGATATCCAGGTCCGCCGCCTTGCTCAGGTCGGCCTGCCAATGATCATGGATGGTTTTCCCCTGGGCACGCAGGGCTTCCAGGACACCCAGACGGCGCGTTGTGCTGGAGCCACCGAAACCGAAACTGTCGAACGACTGCACCATTTTCAGAATTGCCGCGGCCGCACTGGCCACGTCCGGCAGAAAATGGGCGTCGAAACCGTGCTTAACGAGGTTTTGCACGCAGCGCTGGGCCGTCATCTCCCAGAGCCACTGTTCATACGCCTGGTCATCCATCATGTTCACTCCTTCGGGTACTCCGGCGCCGCCAGCGAAGCGGCATTGACAATACTGACCAGCTCGCCGGAGAAGCTGCCCACAACGACTTTGCTTTTTAATTTTACCGGCAGACGCCGCGGGTCCGCCGAAACCCACAGTTGAATCTTGGCGTCGGGACGCTTGTCGAACACGCCCCCCACGTGACGCAGATCGGGTTCGATGAGAAAGGTATCGAATGTACCCGCCGGAACCGTGACCCGCTCCTGGCGTATCACCCGGGCATGCCCCATGATCTGTTTCTTTCCGTCGGTCACCGGCCTTTGGATGTGCGTTCCCACCGCCAGATCGACCGACCGGGACCAGTAATAGATGGAGAGCGGATCAAAGGTCCCATCCACAATGGAAATCGGATCGCGGGCATTCCCATGATTGGCATACCGGGCATGCATCGCCGCCCAATCGAAGGCGACGGTGATATCATTGCGGGTACTGCCTTCATGCTGCTTTTTACGATACAGCACGGAATGCCGCATATCCGCCCCGGCCCAGGCATCGATCCGGTCACGCACGGTATAAAAAGCGTCCACAAATGCGTTGGACCTGGCGGTGAGCACGAAATGGTAGGTTTCCTGGCCGGCCATGAACTCCGGGGAAAGCACTTCCAGCACAGCCTCACCCGCCGGGACAATTGTCCATTTAAGCACGAAGGTGAGCCGCTCACCCGGAATGAAAGGCGCCCCACGGTCGGCAACCTCGGCCGATCGAACGGCATTGGGGGCCGTCATGATCGTCAAGGCGCAAATCACGCTGGCGGCAATGCGGCGAATACCAGCCATCCAATGGGCGTTGTTGAGGCCGGCTGTGGACATGGGGGAACATCCCCTATCGCCATCGGCCGTTGGCCGGAAGGATTTGCGCGGTCAGCGGGCGTCGACGACGCCTCAGCCAAAACCACCACCGACAGGTGTAGGCAAAGAGAACCGCGGCCACCAGGCGCGGAATCCATAGCCAGAAGGCGTGGATCCCCAGCGGCAGAAACAGGGCCGGGTCTTCCACCACGGCGTGATTGATCCCGATGGAGACATGCAGGGTCTTCAACTTTTCCGGCGCAATGGGGTGCTGATTGACGGTCTCGACGATCACCGCACTCCCGTAGGCGATACCGAAAACGACGGCGGTCAGCATAGCATGCCCACCTCCCGGTCAAGCCCCAGAAGCCCCATGCAGGGACGGATGACCTTCAACAAGCGGTCGATCAGATGGAAGGTGTAGAGTATTTCCATCAGCATCATCAAACCGGTAATGATGGCAAAAATTTTCAGGCTCAGCCAGGCCATGTCCATCGACCAGCCTTTCAGCGCGGGCCAAAAGGCCATCGGTCCGGCGATCCCGGCGTGGCTGGCCGGCTGGGCCGTTTCGCCGCCGAGAAACCAGCCCACGGCAGCCACGGTCACGACGGCGGCCGACAGTCGCACGAAAGTCGCCGTCCAGGCACGCCCGCCGGAATGATGCTGCACCAGCCCTTCCTGGATCAGGTTGTGGGCAATCAGCAAAAACACCGCCATCAGCGTCATCTGATCGATGGTAAACGGCAGCACGGACATGGCGGCAATCGCGCCGTAAATTCCGGTCAACATCCCGGCAATCAGGGGAAGGGCGGCCATGGCGGGAAGGTGCAGGAGGCCCATGAGCGGTTCAAGCAAACCATCCGCACGCTGGAGCCATCCGGAGGCGTCCAGCAAAAAAGTGGCGAATGAGACCGGCAGGATGATTTTCAGCATCCACAAGTATCCCCGCCATCCCTTGGCAGCACCGCGCCGCAGGCTCTGAATCACGATATCGGGTTGTATCTTCAAGGATTAAGGCATCAGGTAAAATCCCAGAGCGGGATCGTCCAAGTCGTCGGGATGGAAAGTGACGCCCACAAAAGAACCGCTGACATTGCGAACAATGACACGTTTTTTCATGGGCGTTCGATTGCGATCGTCCAAATGAAATTCCACCTGCAAAAGGGCGCCTATCGGGAAATCACGCGAAACGCTCATTTTCAGTTTCAACCCGGAACTGGAAATATCCACCACGGTCAGCAAACCCGTATCCCGGGGCCGGCCGGTTTCCGCAAAAACAAACTTGCCGGGCAGATGCACCGGCTTGCGGTAGTGCCGGCGTTTTTCCAGCCGGCAACGGAAGCGATGGCCACAACCGCAGGTACAATTGACCGTGACATTCTTGTCCGTCCCCAGGTAGCGGCTCACATCGGCTGTTTTGGCTTTGCCGCATTGGGGGCATCGGAACGTCGCGGTATTCTTGCTGGTGATGAATACGATCTGATCCATGGATTACTGTTCTGCCGGGTACGCTTCCTGGGTTTCGGCCGGTGCCAGGCCAGGCCGTCTGACCTTGATGATCTCCGGTTTGTAGCTGGCCTTGCCGGAGAGGTGGCGATCCATGAAGCGAATAATAACAAACGATAGTCCGAAAGCCAGAAAACCGACCAGGGCCGCCATGGCGGAGGGATCCATGCCACGGTGCTCGGCCATCGTCTGACCGACCATGGCGCCGGCAATCAGCGCCAGAATCGGAAAGACGTAGAGCAGAAAAGTGGCTTTCAAGAATGAACTGGTCTTGATATTCAAAACGATTGTATCCCCCACCCGGGCATTTGCCGTGTTAAGGGCCTCCACCTCCATTTCCTGGGCGCCGCCCTCCTCCATATGACAGGAATCCCGGGACGTACAGGATTCGCAGGCGCTGGCGCGGTTGGTTTTCACCCATGCCGTTCCCGCGCCAGGTGCGCCGAGTTTGAAAACGATACCTTCTTCATTGGCCATGATGCGTTCCTTAAGATCAACCGATATGAACCGCTAGGCGTTTACCGACGGCCGAATCTGCTCCAGGGCGGATGCGTCGGTATGCTGGTAGCAGATCAAACCGCAATTGAGGCAGCGCGCGGCTTCCTTGGCGGCCGCCTGCGTATCGAAACCCTTTTCCAGCTCCATCAACTGCTCGATATCGCGGCGCTGGGCCAGGGGCATGATCTGTCGCTGGGCGGTGGGCACGGCTTCCACTTGATCCACGTTCTGGATGGCCACGTCGGGTTTGAGGACATTGCCGGGCAAATCCAGGGGAATCTGGTAGATCAGCTTGTGCATGGAGGCCGCCGCACGGCGACCGGCACCAATGGCTTTGATGGCGCCGCTGAAATCGGTCAGCGTCTCGCCCTTGCCAAACAGGCCCACCTGATCGGACACGGCCGGCTGCTTATACGGCGGTACGGCCACCCATGCCGTCGTCGGGGCCGCATCCTCTTCCGCCGGACGGGTGAAGACCAATTCGGGAAAACGGCCGGCGGAAAACACGATGCTTTGGGCCGCCAGTTGGGTCACGTTGCCGCTGGCCGTATCCATCACCTCAACGGCCGTCAAGGCGGTACCCTCACCCAACAAACGCAGAACGCCGCACCCCGCCAGGACCTGGGCCCCGGCCTCGGTCAAGGCCGCCACCACCGCCGCATCGGGCGTTTCGCGGAAGATAAACGTGACATTCCGGGCACCCAACGAACGGGCCTTTTCCAGGCTCTGCGTAGCAATCCCTTCACCGCCGACGATCACCGTATCCGCGCCACAGGTCACCGTTCCGTGCCCCGCCTTGCCCGAGCGCAAGAGATCCAGCAACAGGTAGCCACCCGGCAGCGGCGTCTCGACACGTTTTTCAGCCCCGCGGGAAAGTCGGCTGTCCCAGCCCCCCGTAGCCAGGAAAACCGCCTCGAATCCCTCTTCCAGCAGATCGATGACATTCACGTCACTGCCCAGCATCTGGTCGGTGCGGATTTCCACGCCCATCTCCACGATTCCGTCGATGTCCCACTGGAGGATCTCTTCGGGCAGCCGGTACTTGGCGATGGCCGTGTTGAGCAGTCCGCCCGGTTTGTCCGTGCCCTCGAACACGGTGACGCCATGGCCCAGCCGGCAGGCGAAGAAGGCGGCCGAAAGGCCCTGGACACCGCCGCCGATAATGGCCATGCGGCGACCGGTGGACGGCGCCTTGAACGGCTGGATGCGCTCGCTCTGGGTTCGTTCGTAATCGGCGGCAAAGCGTTTGAGAAAGTTGATCGCCACGGGTTCGTCCACGTATTTGCGCCGGCAATCGTCTTCACAGGGACGCGGGCAAATCCGGCCGATGACCGTGGGGAAGGGGTTGCGCTCCTTGATCGTCTGGACCGCGCCGTGGTAATCGGTGTTCGCGATCTGCTCAATATAGCGGCTGATGTTGATCCCCGCGGGACACGCCCGCTGACAAGGCGTCGTGCAATCCTCGGTGGTGTACTCCTTGAGGATTCGACGGGTCACCGACGACAGGGTGATGATGTGCTTGGGGCAGACCCGCTCACAGGTCCCGCAGCCGGTACACTTGACCTCATCGACCACCGGCAGGCCCTTGGGCCCCATGGTAATGCGCCGAAGGGGCAAGCCGCCGCACAGGTGCCCAACCCCAAACAACCGATGTTGCAGACCTTCATGCCACCGGAAAGCAGGGCCGCCGCCCGGCAATCGTTCAGCCCGTCATATTTGTATTTGACCGCGGCATCGGCCACACCGTAAGTGCATCCGGGCAGGGCAATATCCGGTTCCTTGGCTTCCACGCTGACGCCAAGAATCTCGGCGATCGCCAGGGCCACCTCATCGCCGGCCGCCACGCAGGAATTGGGCGAGGCTTTGCCGGCCACGATGGCCTCGGCATTGGCACTGCAGCCGGGCATGCCGCAACCACCGCAGTTGGCGCCGGGCAGAACCCTTCGATCGCCTCGATCTTGGGATCTACGTAAACGTAGAAAATTTTGGAGGCGGCCGCCAGGCCGATCCCCACGATGAGTCCCAGTCCTCCCATGAGAATGATAGCAATGGTCATTTGACTACTCCTCTTAAAAAATGGCGTCGAATCTGCATTTATCGTAACATGTTAAACAATTGATGCGCGTTTCCTTATTCACTTTCCCGTCGTCTACCAGGAACCGTCCAACCCTCGGATGCCGTTCATATAGAGCCGGCCGCAGGCCACAAACAGGGAATAGTCCGTCAGCATTATAGGAATATTGAATGATTTTGCCATATTGACGAAATCCGCGGGTGGTTTCTTACCTCTGACGATAACGATGACGCCAACACCAACAATCTTGGCCGTGCGGATCACGTGGTCGGTGGTAACCCCCGTCAAAAGGGCGGAACCCTTGGCAGCCGCCGCCAGCACGTCATCCATCAGGTCAGCCGCCCCCCCGGCGACGATAACCGTATCGAGCTGATCGTCGCCACAAAGCATGTCGGCGTTGAGAATATCTTTGATTTCGGAAATTTTCATGGTCATTCGGTCATTATGTAACAACACATAGGGGTTAGGGTTGGCGACAGGTATCAGGAGCGATCATCTGTCGTCCAGAAGTGCCTCCGGCAAAGGGCCGGCAACGTTCCGGCACGCCCTGAACACCGTGATAACAGCCCCGGCAACGGATCGATGCGGATTGATGGCGGCGTCGATCGTCTGCCACATTGCATCCGTGATGTCCGCGTGCGGGGGATGGTATGTCTGCGCCATGGCGTCTTTTGCTCCTTGAGCCTGCAAGTTGAAAACCGTTTGGAATCGCCTTCAATCTCTGTGAGTTGAACAAGAAAAACAATTGTTGGGGGAGACCGCAGGTGACCGCGACGGAACATTTTCATAATAACTTGAAAATGTCAACGATATCATCCCAAGCGAACAGGTCCGCAGCGCTTGACGGAGCCCTTGCCGCTGTTTTATAACTCAAACGCCAGAACAGCCATCGCCGTCACTGGTCCACCGCAGCCGTCAAACCAACCCATCGCGTCATCCTACACTGGAGGCCACCCGTGAATCCCCTATTTGAGAATGTCCATGAAGCCGCAGTCTTCCTGCAAACCCAACTGCATCGCCCGCCCCTTACCGGCATCATCACCGGCACCGGACTGGGCGATGCCGTCGGACCGCTGGACGACGCGGTCACCCTGAACTATGGGGAGATCCCTCACTTTCCCGTATCCACCGTGGCCGGCCATTCGGGTCGCCTTTTGGCCGGTACCCTGGCCGGCCATCCGGTCGTGGTCATGCAGGGACGCGTTCACCTGTACGAAGGCTATGCGCCAACCCAGGTGACCTTTCCGGTGCGGGTGATGCAGGCCCTGGGCGTCCGCAACCTGATCCTGTCCAATGCGGCCGGCGGCATCAATCTGGCCTTCAGCCAGGGGGATCTGATGGTCATCCGGGACCATATCAACCTGACCGGCGAGAATCCGCTGGTCGGTCCCAATCATGACGCCTGGGGACCGCGTTTTCCGGACATGACCGTTGCCTATGACCCGGCGCTGATCAAACGCTGCCGCCGGGCCGCCGACCGGCTGGGCATCGTGCTGAAAAGTGGGGTCTACGCCGGCCTGAAAGGACCGTCCCTGGAAACACCGGCCGAAATCCGGTTCCTGAAAACCATCGGCGCGGACGCCGTGGGACTCAGCACGGTCATGGAAACCATTGCCGCCGTGCACGCCGGCATGCGCGTATTGGGCATCTCCACGATCACCAACATCAATGATCCGGACCGGCCGCAACCCGCTTCGGTGGAGGCCATCATCGCCGCGGCCAACCGCGTGGCCCCCCAACTCAACCGCCTGATCGAGCGGGTGGTCGGCGAAATCCATGCCGGTGAACCTTCATGAGCAACACCGTCGATCTGCTGATCACCCATGGCATCGTCATGACCATGGACCCGGCGGGCCGTGTGATCGACAACGGTGCCGTGGCGATTTGCGGCGATACGATCACCGCCGTGGGACCGACTGCGACCTGGCCGGATTCAGCGCCCGTGAAACCATCGATGCCAACGGCGGAATCATCATGCCCGGACTGATCAACACGCACACCCACGCGGCCATGACCCTTTTTCGCGGGCTGGCCGACGACCTGCCCCTGATGACCTGGCTGAACGAGCATATTTTTCCCGCCGAGGCCCTGCTGAATCAAGAAAAGGTGCACGCCGGCACGTTGCTGGGCTGCGCGGAGATGATCCTTTCCGGCACCACCTGTTTTTGCGACATGTACCTGTTCGAGGGCGCCGTGGCCGAGCGGCCCA
>NZ_BBCC01000187.1 GCF_001311845.1 Desulfosarcina cetonica JCM 12296
GAATCCGCTTCGTGCCGGCATTGTCCGTGACCTCACCTCGCTGGACGGCTACCAGTATACAGGCCACAGCGTCCTCATGGGAAAACAGAAAAAGAAGTGGCAGGATGATCGGAAGATTCTGGCTATGTTCGCCAGAACGAAAAAGGCCGGCAGAAATCAATATCGTGCGTTTGTAGAAAAAGGGATCGCAGCCGGCCGGCGGCCTGAACTGGTCGGCGGTGGACTAGTACGCAGTGTCGGTGGCTGGAAACAGGCCAGGGTGCTCTTGAACGGTCAGGACCGGATAAAGGGTGACGAACGAATCCTTGGCGACGGTGATTTTGTCGAGCAGGCACTGTCGCTGAGCAACGAGCGCAAGGAACGACAATACAGGCTACAATCCGAAGGCGTGGACCTGGAACGGCTGACGCAGGCTGTGGCCGATTATTTCAATGTATCTGCCGATCGATTGTTCATGCCAGGGCGCTACCCGGTCATCGTGGCGGCGCGCAGCCTATTATGCTATCTGGCGGTTCGAGAATTGAACCTGACAGCGACCGAACTGGCAAGAAAAATGGGCTTGAGCCAACCGGCGATCAGTATGGCGGTAAAGCGGGGGGAGGGGATCCTCAGAGCGCATGGATTGTGTATCGATACATTTTTAACTTGACTTATATGCTAATGGACGTCCCTACCTTGCTCTTGACTTATATGCTAATGGACGTCCCTACCTTGCTCTACCTTGCTGATGATGCGCACGGCCGACAACCTGCGCCACGCCGCCAACCTGGTGGACGTCTTCCCCGATGCGGCCGTCACGGCCCGTGAAGCCATCGGCCTGATCATGAAACCGCCGGTGGTGGAGGGTGATGATGAGTAACCCCCGAGTTTGCCGAAACGCTACTTAAGAGGATCGGAAGGGCTCTATTTTCATGGGGATCTACTTAAAGATGACGGATTCCATAACACAAGTTAAAGAGGTAACAGCCTCAGAGGCACCCATCGACCTGCTTCTTCAAGCAGATCCTTCAATAAAAAAAGTTGAGGGCTATTTGAGGCAATCAAAATGCTTTATTGCTACGTTAAAAAATCAAGTTGTTGGGGCATGTATCGTTAAACCAGTTTCTGAAAATACACATGAGTTGATGAATATCTCAGTTGCTCCAGAATATCAAAAAATTGGTATTGGAAGGAAACTACTTCAATATGTGATCATTTCCACTCGTAAGGCTAAGGTGAAACGGTTGGAAGTAGGAACGGGAACATTTGGATATCAGTTGGCCTTTTATCAACGCGAAGGGTTTCGAGTGGACACGGTCGAAAAAAACTTCTTCCTGGATAATTACGAAGAACCAATTTATGAAGATGGAATTCAGCTTCAGGACATGCTTAGGCTTGTGTTGAAGCTTGAGGAAAACTGAGCGTTCGGCAGCAATGATATTATCATGAAAATAAGAAAAGCATGCAGTTCTGACAAAGGCAATATCTGGAAACTACATGTTGCATCAATCAGGAAACTGTGCGTCAACCACTATACCCCTGAGCAGTTAAATGCCTGGACCAGTGTTCTTACGCCTTCTGTTTATGATCAAGCTTTAAAAGAGAAGGTATTTTTAGTTGCTCATGATTCACAGCAGGATTTGATAGGCATAGGGATTTTTGATGTGGGATGTGCAGAAGTCAGCGCAATTTATATTCATCCTGATGCTACGGGGAAGGGAGTTGGATCGCAACTCCTTAATGAACTTGAGACGATTGCTCGAAAAAGCAATATCTTTAAAATCACTGTTTATTCCACGCTCAATGCAAAAGGCTTTTATATGGTTCATGGATATTTAGAACAGGAATTAACGTTTCACGATTTGTCGAATGGATCAAAGCTTGAATGCATCCGAATGTTCAAAAATTTACTGAACGATGCCGAACAACGGCATTGAGAGCGACGGCAAAAATCCGCCGTGCCTCATCCCGGGCGTTCGACAACACAAACGATAAGATAAAAAAATGATAAGAGACGTTCAGAAAAACGATGCAGAAACAATTTGTTCGATATACAATCATTATATCGAAAACTCTGTGATCACATTCGAAGAGAAAGTCGTTCCAGCTTTAGAAATGGAAAAACGAATCCAAAATATAATTAATAATTTTCCATGGATTGTGTATGAAGAGAACAGTTCAATACTCGGCTATGCCTATGCAAGCAGGTGGAAAAGCCGCCATGCTTATCGTTACTCTGTAGAAAGTACAGTGTATTTATCAAAAATAGCCGTTGGCAGAGGCATTGGAACCAAACTTTACCAAACATTAATTGATCGACTGCGAAGGATCTCTGTTCATACCGTCATGGGCGGGATAGCGCTACCGAACCAGGCAAGTGTTGCTCTGCATGAAAAATGGGGTTTGAAAAAGTCGCCCATTTTAAAGAAGTCGGTTGGAAAATGAATCGATGGATTGATGTTGGTTACTGGGAATTAACTATTTAAATGCCGAACAAACGCTTGCACACAGAGCGGGCGGATACAGCCGCTCTAAAAAAGTAAGTGTTCAGGAACATTAAAATCAATTTTAAAAACTTTCGATTTCCGATGCCCGCCTGGTAAAGCGTGGCGTTAGAAGTCAGGCAAAATGAAAATAACAAATAAAATATATACACCACCGAAATATTTAACTTTTATAATTTTAGTAGGGACACTTATTGTCGCCTTTTCAATTTTCATGATCAAAGAAATATCCATACTTACAATAGCACTATCTCTGTCATGTATTTTATTCTTATTAGCAGTGTTAGATCTTCATTTTTCAAAAGTTATATTCAACGATAGCTACATAGAAATTAAAAATTTATTTAAAAAAGAAAAAATAAAGATCTCGGACATGGTAAAAGTAAAAATAGAAGACCATGAATTATTTTTATATTTAAAAAACGATAAGACAAAAAGGCTACCGAGTTGGTTCAGTGACCGGCACAGTTTATATAAGCTCTTAGATAGTCGATTAAAGGCGTCTAGCCATGGTATTTACTAAGACCAGGCTTTTTTCGCTTTTTTTTTACAGTTGATCATAAGGAGAGTGGACAATGCGTTGCCTAATGGATCATATCGTTTTGAATGTAGAAAACGACAAAAAAATGCTCGAATTTTATTCAAAAGTACTAATGCTTGAGACTGAACGCACAGAAGCATACTTTCAAGGACAGGTTCCATTTCCTTCTGTGAGATTAAATCCTGACACAATCATAGATCTGTTTCCGAAAAAGATGTGGCAGACAATAGGCGATGATAAACGGGGGCGCAAGCATTTAAATCATTTCTGCCTTTCGCTTACCAAGGAGGCGTGGAAGCGACTCTTTGATCGTCTCAAAGACAACAATATTGATATAGACGAAGGGCCTGTTCCTCGTTGGGGTGCGCATGGCAGCGGGACGTCCATTTATTTTCGAGACCCAGAAGACAACCTCATCGAAGCACGTTATTACGAGGGGCATAATAGCGCAGAAAAGTGTTTGCTTGGAACATAGACAGCATATCCGATGTTTCTATCTATCACAACAGCAAAACCTTGATGTTATAAAAATCGACCAGCTTGACCCTTTTCTTTCCATGTGACATGATTTAGAGCCCTCTTGATCTCGAGCTACTGTTGCGACCATGGGGCTGCCGATGATCTCATGGCCCTGGCAGCATGGGTTGCCACACGCTGCAGCCCCCTTACGGCATCACATCTCCACCTTTTCCAACAAGATCTTTTCAGCCCGCGCCTTGAGTGCCACCGCCCTGGGCTGGGGCAAGAACCACTCACGATCGGATGGTCAACCCTCGTCCATGTTCCCGGATGTTAGCGAATCATGGGATCAACCCGGCACGAAGGTGTGTTTACCCGGTGGGGTAAACACGCATCACCGACCGGTTTCGCAGAAAAGCGATATTCTTGATAATGAAAGGAGACTGCACCATGAAAACGGTAAAAGGAAGGCTGGTTTATCTGGCAATAATGATGCTCCCGCTCGTTTTGGCGGCCATCGGCTGCCAATCCGTCCAAAAGGGCCCGTTGGAACGTTCAGAAGGTGAATCGGCAACAGCCATGCCGCAAAAAACCGTGTTAAAGGCCGAACCGGGAACGCCGGACGGCATATTGCTCATGCAGGCCAGATATCTCATTGGCGAGCTTCCCGATCGAATGCCGGGCAGTGAAAACGATACGCCGGCAAAGGTGGCGCTGGGCAAAAAGCTCTATTTTGAAGAGGCGATTTCGATCAACAAAACCCAATCGTGCAACGACTGCCACCCCATCGACAACAAGGGCGCCGGCGCCGACAACGAGAAGACCGGCTTGGGGGCGCTGGGCAAAAACGGACCGCGCAACGATCCGTCGACATTGAACGCCGGATTTCAAATCGCCCAGTTCTGGGACGGCCGGTCACCGGATCTGGCCGACCAGGCCAAGGGTCCGGTACTGAATCCCATTGAAATGGGCATGCCGGCGCCGACAGAGGTCATCGACCGCCTGAAAGCGGCCGGCTATGTGAATGATTTCAAAAATGCGTTTCCCGATCAGGAGAATTCGCTGACCTATGACAATTTCGGTGAAGCCGTCGCCGCCTTCGAGCGGACGCTTATCTCCCGCGCCCGCATCGACCGGTTTATTAAAGGCGAAGCGGATGCGCTGACAGACCGGGAAAAGGAGGGTATGCGCATATTCATGGATGTGGGCTGCATTCAATGCCATAGCGGTCCTGTCCTCGGCGGCATGATGTTCCAAAAAATCGGTATCTTCGATGCCTACGCCAATGAAGCGGACAAAGGTCGATACGAGGTGACCAAAAACGAGAACGATCTTTATGTCTTCAAGGTTCCCATGCTCAGAAACGCCACGCTTACCGCGCCCTACTTCCATGATGGAGGGGTTGAGACCATTGCCGAGGCCGTGGATCTGATGGGCACCCTTCAGTTGAACCGTCAGCTTACCAACGCGCAAAACGACCGCCTGATCCGTTTCCTCACCGCGCTGGCCGACGACACGCGCACCCAGGCCCCCCTGCCGGATGCCATCAAGGCGGTCAACGGCCCGACCCCGCCGGACATGGCGACCATCGCCAATGATGAACAGGGTAAACGCGTAAAATACGGCTATGCCCTGGTGACCGATACCTTTCGGCTGCTGGGCGGCAAAGCCGGGGATACCGGCCAATACGCTGTCGGCAACAACCTGGCATGCACCAATTGCCATCAGGAAGAAGGAACCAAAATCTATGGGTTTTCCTGGGTCGGTGTGTCCACGGCCTACCCCAAATACCGCGGCCGCGAAGACAAGGTACAGGGACTCAGAAAACGGATTAACGGTTGTTTCCAGCGCAGCATGAACGGAAACCCCATACCCGAGGACGGCAAGGAGATGAACGCCATCGTTGCCTACCTGGACTGGCTTTCCGCCGGTACGACCAAGGCGGAAGCGGTATTGGGGAAATCACCGTTTAATCCCCCCCATCGCATGGCCGACCGGGAAAAAGGGGCCATGCGGTATGCGGAGTTCTGTCAGTCGTGTCACGGCAGCGACGGCGCCGGCTTCGCGGCGACCAGCGATTCCGAAAAAGATGCGGGCGCTTACCTCACGCCGGCCGTATGGGGCGACGGGAGCTATAACAACGGCGCGGGGGCCAACCGCCTCCTGACACTTGCGCCATTCCTGCAGTCCAATATGCCGCTGGGCACAGGGTACCTCCATCCGGTGCTCTCCACGGAGGATGCCTACGATGTCGCCGCTTATGTCGATTCGATGCCGCGTCCCCAGATGGCCAACCTGGCGAAGGACTACCCCAAACTGATCAAAAAACCCGTGGATTGCCCCTATCCGCCTTACGCGGATGCATTTCCCCAGGAACAGCATCAATTCGGTCCGTTTCAGCCCATTCTAGCGGCAAAGGAAAAAGCAATGGCCAAGTAACCCAAAGGGCCGTTCCAACAGGCTGGATCGGCAAATATAGCATTCAAGATAATGTTTTTGGGCTGCGTTATCGGTCGTCGCGGTATTGTTTATACAGCTTCCTCCCTCTGGCCTTGCCAAAAACATTATCTTAAAAACTATAGGGTAGGTTTTCAAGCAGGCTCGCGCCGCCCCGATGCCCTAAAAATCCAGCGGTTCGCGGACGCCCTTGGCAAGGAACATGCGCGAAGGCATGCAGCCCGATATATGTTGATGCCTTCGCGCACCGCCACGATTTCCCCACCAGGGCAAAAAAAGGGGTCAAGTCTGCTTTTGACGCATTTACCTATTTTCTATAATCGTTATTTATGGCAAGACCTCTTCGCATACAGTATTCAAACGCTTGGCACCATGTCATATGGAGAAAATCATCAACAGGCCATATTGGGTATCACTTTTTATACTCCCATTGATGCTGGCTGGCTCGGCTTTGGCCGTTGCCCCTGGCGATCTTACGGAGTCGATTATCGAAGATTCCAACGCTGATGTCGTGCAGTTGGCCCTCTATGTGTTTCTGGCGCTGGGGTTTTCGTTTCTCTGCTCCATCGCCGAAGCGGTACTTCTAAGTATTACGCCGTCGTATATAGAAGGGCAGAAAGAAAAACGACCTAAACGGGCCGCGCTCTTGAAACGTTTGAAACAGGATAACATAGACCGATCACTTGCGGCCATTTTGACGTTAAACACGATTGCCCACACAGTTGGTGCCATTGGTGCCGGGGCAAAAGCGACGGCTGTATTTGGAAGTGCCTGGTTTGGCATGTTCTCGGCGATCATGACGCTAATGATCCTCTTTCTTTCCGAAATTGTTCCCAAAACCATCGGCGCGGTCTACTGGTCCAAGCTTATCGGACCAACCGCTCTTTTTGTAAACACACTCATTGTGGTTCTTTATCCAATCGTTTGGATATCTGAAAGAATCACCAAGTCTATTTCCCATGAAAAGAGCCTGGATATTTTCAGTAGGGATGAATTCGTGGCCATGGCGTCGGTAGGTGTAAAGACCGGACAAATTGGCAGCGAGGAATCACGGATTATCCAAAACCTGTTTCGATTCGAGTCACTAAAAGTGGCTGACATCATGACGCCACGCACCGTAATCTCAGCCTTCCCAAAGCGCATGCGAATCGTCGATTCACTGAAACAAGTGGCACAATCACCATTCTCGCGGTTTCCCGTTTACAAGACGAATATCGACGACATCGACGGTTTTGTTCTTAAAAATGATATTCTCATCCATACCGCCCAGAAGTCGGGTGGTGATAAATTGGAGACACTGAAGCGTGACATCCTTTCCGTACCGGAGTCGGTATCGCTAACCGCTCTATTAGAGCACTTTCTGAAGGACCGGAGTCATATTGCCATCGTCGTCGATGAACATGGCGGAACGGAAGGACTCGTGACATTAGAGGATTTAATTGAAACGCTTATGGGGATGGAGATTATGGATGAAACAGATAATGTTGAAGACATGCGTTTGCTGGCACGAAAGCAATGGATGAAACGGGCAAAAGCGATGGGTCTTTCACCAATGTAAGGTTGCGCTGAATGTATGGGAGCAGCTTGTTGCGGCGACAGGGTGTGCATTCTTTCCATTTAATTTAAGGTAGTTCTCGTGGATGGCGGGCAAAAATGCCAGAGACACGGCAGTTTGCCCGCCATCCCACATCGGACACGGTTTTCTACCGATGCCGGTTATGGATTCCCGGCCAACCGCCTTTATCTAAAGATCTCATCAATGGTGAAGGCACGGTAGACATAATCACCGAATTCGTCTTCTACAAACCTTGCCACATGGTCCAGCGTGGTGTCTTCTGGCAAATCGTTTCGATTCAGGTAGATCATATCGTCAAAGGGGTCGCCGTTATCGGGATTGTTCTGAATTATGCCTGATCCGAATTTGTCTTCGATGGCTTTGAACAGGTTCCTGTTATAAAGGATTCGGCCGTCATAGGCATTGTGCCCCCCATGATCGGCGGTGACCACCATGGTATAGCGTCCGGCACCGATCTTTCGGTCCAGGAAACCCTTTATCTTTCGCAGGCAATAATCCACGGTATACATATACGTGTAAAGTTCGGGTGAATTCACGCCGTAACGGTGTCCTAATTTATCCAGGCACTTGAAGTTATAGTAAACCAAGTCGGTGATGGCGTCCTGCCCCACCCCTTCGTTTTGTATGGCCATGAGTAGCATGTCGGTGGCCCACAGCGTGTAGAAAGGCGTGTACATGGCCTCCTCGAAATAGGTGTTGCTCTTGTAGCCGGCCGCTTCACTCCACAACTGGACGGTGGACGAGGGTTCCTCGACATCGCTCGTCACCGCCGCATAACTAAAGCTGAAGGTTTCGCCATCCGGAAAAACCCCTTGGGGTCCGACGATCACATTACCGTGTTTCGGCGCAAAGGGGCTGTTGTCTTTAATAATGGTGTGCTCGGTCCACGGCTCGGAACTGATGTCGATGCCATAGTTGGCAAGCAGCCAGTCATCGATGCGGATAGGGTTGGCGTCCGAGTGGGTTAGATAATCTGGCAGGCTAAAGTATGTTGGGTTGGTATAGGGCAGACCCAAGTCTCTGGAAAGTTTCAGGACGATGTCATTGTCGCTGCGGCCCTCCATATAAGCGGCACCGTGCCCGCCCATACCCAAGGCGGCGCGGCCGTATGGGCTCATTGAAATAACGATGGGCAGGTTTTGCATGTCAAGATCCATGACATCGGCCAGCGTCGGGGTGAGCAGATTGAACATGTCCATGCTGTGGCGCGGCGATCCGTTGTAAGCCAAGGGGAATATCGGGGATTTTTCTTCATCATAACTGCGAATGTTGTTGCCAATGATGCCGTTGATCCCAGGGGTGGCGCCGGTACCAATCACCGTGTGGGAAACCGCCGTTCGTGATCCGGCATAACTCAACATGGCGTTGGCATAGCTGGCACCCTGACGCATGAGCACACTGCGAGTAAAGGCAAAGGCCGGACAGATCTGCGGATTGGTGAGGTAGTCGGCCCGGCACTGATCCATGGTAAAAAGCAAAACCGCCTTCGGTGAACCATCGCTTGACGGGCACGCTTTCGCATTTTTTCGATGCCGTCGTTTGGGCGTCAATATTTCCGTCAAAACCCTGCCATTGGCGGTTTCCGGCGGACGTATGCCGATAAGGGCCGCCAGAGTTGGCGTAATATCCTCAAGCGAAGCCGTGGTCTCCTGGATACATCACAGAAAGTGACGTTTTTCGAACCCGTCAAAAAGAGGTCCCGCATCACGACACATGTCATGGGTGCGGGACGGTTACGAGAATGAGAAGGCAATCAGGAAGTACGTTTTTTACTACCGGCAATCCTGGGTCGTCCGGCTGCATTGAACATCTTTGAGTCTATCCGTGTATCTAGCCCAGAACCCCTTTTTGGTCTTGGCATCCGCTTTGTCGAAGGTGCTCTGACAATCCTTCGAACAAAAATAGTGCGTTCCCTTCTCATCATCACTGACAAACTGGCATTCATCGGGATAAACGTCCTTACCACAAACCGGATCTATTGTTTGTTGGCGTTCACTCATATTAACCCTCCATGGATTGATTGTTTAGGTTCCTTGGGGTCAAATCGACGGATTTGATAACCACGTATCTCTGTGAAAAATAATAATACCGTTTTTCAACATTTCACCCATAGAATCTCCCCATGTTTTTGTTGACAGAATTCTTTTTCCGATGCTACAGGACGCTTAGTTTATAAATATAAAACTTTAGTTTTGTATAAAGAACTCATGACCAGACATAAAAAAACGACACCCAAAGACAAGTATATGGTGCCCGCCGTGGAACAGGCCATGCGCGTGCTGTTTCGCATTGCCCAGAGCGAGTCGGCCCACATGAACCTGACCGAAATCTGCGAAAAGACCGAGATCCACAAAAGTACCGCCTTTTGCATCCTGCAGACCCTGCGCAAATATGGCATTGTGCAGACCGCCGGCCGGGGCAAGGGCTACGCCTTGGGTCCGGGCCTGATCGGCCTTTCGCGGCGTTTTCTCGATTCCCTCAGCATGCCCAAGCTGGCCGAACCACTGCTTACGGATCTGGCAACCAAGGCCGGCGCCACGGCCGCATTGGGGCTGATTGCCGACCAGAACGTTTTCGTGGCCGCCAAGCATGAGGGCAGCCATCCCATGGGTGTCACCATGCGCGTGGGCCACCGCTTTCCCCTGACCTACGGCTGCCACGGCAAAGCCATCGTTGCCTTCCTGCCGGAAGCGGAACGCGAAGCCCTGCTGGCCTCGGATGCGCTCTACTTCCATGGCGACCCGTCACGGTTCGATCGCGAAAAATTGAATGCTGAAATCATTCGCTGCCAAGAAGACGGCTATGCCATGGACCTGGAGGAGACGGTTCCCGGGATCAACGCCGTCGCCGCGCCGGTGATCGGTCCGAACCAGCAGCCGGTCGGTTACCTGGTCGTTCTCGGGCTATCTTCGGTCGAGGGCGTATATGAATGCGGTCGCCGGGTCGCAGCGGCAGGCAAGAGTCTGTCACGCCAGTTGGGGGCAGAAATCTGACAGAGGAGGTTTTGACATGCTGATTGGCCACGTCCTTGAAAAACGTGCCATGGTCACCCCCCATCGCCCGGCATTGATTTTCCAGGATCAGGTGATTTCCTACCGGGTGTTTGACCAACGCACCAACCAAACCGCCCATGCCCTGATCGCCTTGGGTGTCAAACCCGGTGACCGTGTTGGGCTCCTGATGCACAACTGCCCCCAGTTTCTGGAGGTGTTTTTTGCCGCCGCCCGTATCGGGGCCGTGCTGGTATCCCTCAATGTCCGCTTGGTTCCGGCCGAACTGGATTTCATTTTGAGCGACTGCGAGGTCGGCGGGCTGATCTACGGCCCGGAATTTAAAGAGACCGTCGCCGCCCTGACCATGCGCCCCCGCCTCTCCTACCAGATCTCCACGGATGAAAAACCGGCTGACGGCTGCCTGGGATATGCGTCACTGGTGGCATCCCAACCCTCGACGGTGCCAGACCTTCCGATGACCGAAAGCGATCTTCTGGCCATCATGTACACCTCCGGCACCATCGGCCATCCCAAGGGGGTGATGCTGACCCACCGTGCGGTCTACCACGCGGCACTCAACATGGTGGTCGGCTTGAACTACGAATATCCAGACAAGCTGCTGATGTTGGCGCCGCTTTTTCATACCGGTGCCAGTAGCCCCATTGTCGGCCATATGATCAAGGGCATTGCCACGGTCATCACGCGCGTTTCGACCCTGAGGAAACGCTGGCCCTGATCGAAAAACATGGCATCCGGATCATCCAGGGCGTCACGGCCATGATGCGCATGCTCCTGGACGTGCCGGATCCCTCGCGCTTTGATCTGAGCACCTGGGAAGTCGCCGCCCTGCCCGGCTCGCCACTGCCGTTTTCCCTGGTTAAGCTGGCCCACGAACGGTTCGGCGTATTGTGCCAGAATCTCTGGGGCATGACTGAAATCGCCGGCCCCGGCGCATTGATGAACATGGAAGATATTCTGGACAAGCCCGAAAGCGCGGGAAGGCCTTACTTTGAGGTCGACCTGCGGATCGTCGATCTCGATGGGCGCCCACTTCCTGCAGGCGAGGCCGGAGAACTCGTGGTGCGCTGTCCACACATGATGACCGGCTACTGGAATCTCCCCGACGCCACTCGAAGCACCATCGTCAATGGCTGGCTGCGCACCGGCGACCTTGGCTATCTCGACGAAGACGGCTACCTGTATATCATCGACCGACTCAAGGACATGATCGTTTCGGGCGGTGAGAATGTCTACCCCGCCGAAATTGAAAAAGTACTTCTCCTTTTGCCCGAAATCGACGAGGCATCGGTGGTGGGAATCCCCGACGACAAATGGGGCGAGGTCCCC
>NZ_BBCC01000188.1 GCF_001311845.1 Desulfosarcina cetonica JCM 12296
GTTGTTTGATTTGTCTGGAAAGGGGGCGGGTGTTAATCACAAAGCTCGAAGAGGGCCGCGGCGCCCATGCCGCCGCCGATGCACATGGACTCCACACCGTACTTGACGCCCTTGCGCCGCATGCTGGCCAGCAAGGTGGCGCATAATTTCGCGCCGGTGCAGCCCAGGGGGTGTCCCAGGGCGATGGCGCCGCCGTTAACGTTGATCGTATCCATGCGGTCGGTCAGCCCCAACTCCCGGATGCAGTAGATCGCCTGGGAGGCGAAGGCCTCGTTGATCTCCCACAGGCCGATATCGCTGGTCTTCAGGCCGGCCAGGTCGAGCAGCTTGGGGATCGCATAGCGGGGGCCGACACCCATTTCATCCGGTTCACAGCCGATGGTGGTGTACATCTTCAGCTTGGCGATGGGCGTGAGACCGTATTTCCTCACCGCCTCGCCGCTGGCGATGATCGCGGCAGCGGCGCCATCGGTGGTTTGGGACGAGTTGCCCGCCGTTACCGATCCACCCAGGGCAAACACCGGCGGCAGTTTGGCCAGCCCCTCCAGGGTGGTGGCGGCCCGTACGCCGTCATCGATGGCCTGGATGAAGGTCTCTTTTTTATAGGTGCCGTTTTCCTGAAGGACGTAGCGGGAGGCCGGCGTGGGCACGATCTCGCTGAAAAGACCCTCCTTCTGGGCCTTGGCCGCCTTCATTTGGGATTCATAGGCAAAGGCGTCCTGGTCGGCGCGGGAGACCGCATAGCGGTTGGCCACGTTTTCCGCCGTGATACCCATGGAGGCGTAAAGGTCCGCGTGTTGGCGGGAATACTCGGGATGCGGACGGGGCATGTTGCCGGGCATGGGTACGAAGGTCATGGATTCCACGCCGCCGCCGATGGTGATCTCCGACCATCCGGCCATGACCCGCAGGGCCGCCTGGGCGATGGCTTCCAGGCCGGAAGAGCAGAAGCGGTTGACCGTGGCGCCGGACACGCTGACGGGAAAACCGGCGATCTGGGAGGCCATGCGGCCGATGTTGAGTCCCTGCTCGGCCTCGGGGAAGGAGCAGCCGATCATGATGTCGTCGACGGTTTTGGGTTCGATCTTGCCGTTTTTCTCCATGGCGGCCTGCAGAATGAAGGCGAGCAGGTCATCCGGACGGGTATCTTTGAAGGCGCCCTTGACCCTGCGGCAGCCGGGGGTTCTGACGGATGTGACGATATAGGCATCTCTCATGGAAATTCCTCCTTTGTTAATTCCGTAGCGGCTTGCCGGTGGTCAACATATGCTCGACCCGGGCCACGGTTTTCTCCTGCTTCCAGAAGTCGAGAAACGCTTCCCGCTCCAGGTTGAGGATGACCTCCTCGTCGACCATACTGTTGGTGCGGACATCACCGCCACTGATCACCCAGGCGATCCGTCGGGCCAGGAAGGTATCGTATTCGCTGACGAATTTGGCCGAGCGCATGTTGTACAATTCGGAATCGATCATGCCCTGGGCGGCCGCGCCAAAGACCCGGATGGGTCGTTTGACCGGCGGGGCGTAGCCGTCGGCGACCATCCTGAGGACTTCTTGCTTGGCCTCGCCGATCAGGTAGTCGCGGTTGAAAACGATACGGTCGCGGGGGCCGAGAAAACCATTGGCGCGGGCCTCGGCGGCGGACATGGAGATCTTGGCCATGCCAATGGCCATGAAGGTGGGAACGAAGAACTTGGCCAGGTCCACGTCGGTGACCGGTTCGGGAATGTCGGCGGTCATTTTCTTCCACAAGTTCAGGCAACCGCCGCCGCCGGGCAACAGACCGACACCGATTTCCACCAGGCCCATATAGAGTTCGCTGTGAGCCACGATTTTGTCGGCCGCGCCGATGCACACCTCGCAGCCGCCCCCCAGGGTCAGGCCATAGGCGCCGCCACCACGGGAAAGCTGGCATAACGTACTTTCTGCATGCCCAGCTGGGCTTTCTTGAGGAAAGCCTCGATCTCGGCATACTGACCGGCCTTGGCCAGACCGGCCATGTAGGCCAGGTCGCCGCCGGCGCAGAAGGCCCCGGGCATCCCGCCGGCCTGGTTGCCGATTACCATTCCGAGGCCATTGGCATCCACATAGTCCATGGCCTCGGCCATGAAATCGACGATTTCGCCATTGATGGCGTTCATCTTGGTGTGAAACTCCAGGCAGAAGACATCGTCGCCCAGATCCACCAGGGACGCCGACGGACAGGTCTTGACGGTTTTTCCATCGGCCTTGAGACCGGCCAGGGAGATGATGTTGGCGCTGACCTTCACCGGCTGGTAGGCACCGGTCGTAAAGTCATAATAAAGGGGCTTGCCGTTTTCCAGCTTGTAGAAGCTTTCGTTGCCGGCCGCCAGCATGGCCTTGACCTTCTCGGGAACGCTGAATCCGCCGGCTTCCATCTTGGCCACGGCGGTTTTCACGCCGATGGCGTCCCAGGTCTCGAAGGGACCCATTTCGAAATTGAATCCCCAGCGCATGGCGTTGTCGATTTCAACAATCGTATCGGCGATCTCGGGAATGCGGTTGGCCGCGTAGATCAGGTTGCTGGCCAGCGCCTTCCAGGCAAACTGAGCGCCCTTGTCCTCGCCATAGACAATCGCCTTGATTTTTTCCGGCAGGGTTTTGGCCTTTTTGGCCGTCGCCAGGCAGGCAAAGTCGGGTTTGCCGTATTCGGCATGGGTCAGGGTCGCCGGATCGATCACCTTGCGGATTTTCTTCACTCCGGGGTGAGGTCGGTTTTGTAGAAGCCGACTTTGGTTTTCTTTCCCAGCATCTTGGCCGCGATCATCTTGCCGATGAATTCAGGGGCGATGAAATCGGCGCGGGATTCGTCCTCGGTGACCAGGTCATAGGTGTTCTTGGCCACATGCGCCATGGTGTCCAGGCCGACCAAATCGGCGGTTTTGAACATGGCCGTCTTGGGACGCCCCATGGCCGGCCCGAAGAGCGCATCGACTTCGGGAATGGAGACGCCCATCTCCACCATCAACTGCATGGCCTTGATCATGCCCTGAACGCCGATGCGGTTACCGACGAAATTGGGCGTGTCCTTGGCCCAGACAATCCCCTTGCCCAGGATGCGCTCGCCGAAATCGGCCATGAAGGCCAGGACCTCGGGCAGGGTCTCCGCACCGGGGATGATCTCCAAGAGTTTCATGTAACGGACCGGGTTGAAGAAATGGGTGCCGAGGAAATTTTGCTTGAACGCCGCACCCCGGCCCTCGCTCATTTGCTTCAGCGGAATGCCGGAGGTATTGGAGGAGACGATGGCACCGGCCTTGCGGACCGGTTCGATGCGTTTGAACAGGTCCTGCTTGATCTTCAGGTTTTCGACGACCACCTCGACGATCCAGTCGCATTCGGCCAGTTTATCGAAATCGTCCTCCAGGTTGCCGATGCGGATGCGATCGACATCCTTGGGCTGCATGAGCAGTGCGGGCTGGGTCATGATCACCGTGTCCAGACCGGTCTTGGCGATCCGATTGCGAGCCGCCGGGTCGTTCTTTTCCTCCTCCTTGAGGTCGAAGGGGACGATGTCCAGCAGCAAGGTTTTCACGCCGGCACTGGCCAGAAGCGCGGCAATGCCACCGCCCATCACGCCGCTGCCGATGACTGCCGCCTGCCTGATTTTTCTGATCATAGTATCCTCCTGCAGATAAGCGTTGCTTGAGTTCATATCCACCGCTTTAGAGCTTGCTTGAAAAGCGATCGCCCCCATGAAAGCATAGACGCCTGCTGCGTCCGGAATGTTGAATTCGCTTGGCCCCGCCCGGCTCATCCAAGATTCCCGACACGCTGCTGGATTCTGGATACAGTGATGGACGTTGGGTGTTGACCAGGATCTCCGTGAGATCGGGCAGGGCAAGCGAAATTGAAAAACAACTGAATGAATACTCATTCATTTAGCATTTGCCAAAACCGTGTGTCAAGTCCAAAACTGTGTTTCTCAGGGCAAGCGCATTTGGAACCTATTCTACAAAATAATGGTCGCAGGCAAGGCCAGCTCCTACAACAACCAACGATAAATATTGACATCACAGGAAATTGTAGCGGGCCTTGCCCGCGAAAATAGAAATCGATCCAAAGGCGATTACCCTGAGGATTGACTGGATGGATGCGCGAATAGAAGGCGTGGTTAATCCGTATGAGTAATCATTCAGCGTGGAATCGGTTTTCCGTTGGCAAAGGCCGGTTCATGCAGGGGCAGCAGAATATCGGCCATCTGTTTGACCTTGACCAGGATGTCGTAAGCCTCGTAGGCGTTGACATGGGTGCCCGGTGGGATCACCTCCATCTCCATGGCGCGGATCGACTTGGGCGGGTTGAGATTGTCGTTGATCACGCAGAATCCGGTGATGGCGGCGGTGCCGCCGTCGGTTTGCACCAATACCGTCAGCCCTCCTTCGGTATGCGCCGGGGTATGCACGACCCGGATGCCGTCCGCGATTTGCGTGTCATCGTCGATGATCCGCAACTGCCCGTTGGCTTCCACATCCTCGATATAATCTTCCACGTAACGGAAATCCAGGGGATGGGGATCATGGATCCGTTCCATTTCCCTGGCATGCACCACGAATTCGGCGTTGGTGCACTTGTAATCATTTTCGCAGTGGTCGTTGTGCAGGTGGGTATGGATCACCATGTCGATTTTTTCCGGTTTCAGGCCGACGCGATCCAGTCCCTCCTCGAAGGTGTAAATCCGACCGCCAATGGCCTGTTCGCGATCCGCCGAGCGGACCGGATTCATTTCTCCGGTGTCCACGATGATGGTTTTCTCCCCGCCTTCCAGGTACCAGCAGTAAATCGGTATGGTAAACGGTTTGCCATAATCGTACTGGTAGGTCATCATGCCTTTGTCGAAAACCTTGGTACCCATGACGATGGGGTGGATGCGATAGTGGGTCACCGGCGGATCTCCTTCCATGGGGCAGGACGGGTTGACGATCGATGGACCTGATTTTAGGGTATATGCTTCTACAGGTCAACGCTTTTGGCCGCCCCGATCGTTCGCGTGTTGACAGACCAAGGCCGGCCCTCCTATACATGAGCGTTCGATTGACCTGAAAAAAAGGATAAGTGCGCTATGGCCAGGGAACAGGATATCGTGCTGATCTACTTTGAGGATCAGCCCTTGAGTTTTGCCCGTATCGAATCGATTTTACCCGACAACAAGCCCGACTGGTACCACGTCAAACTGCTGATGCTTCAGATGCCGCTCCAGGTCGTGACCTGGATCCTGCGGGATCGGTACATCATGGGTGATGAATTCACCATGAACGGCAAGCGCATGCGCCTGGAATTGGTGGTCTGTCCGGAAACGCCGGAGGAAAAGGATGACCCACAGGACGAGGCGCCAGGGGAAGAGTCCTCCCCAAAGCCAGCAGGCAAAGCCACGGTCATCTCCCTGAAGGATAAGTTCAAGCGGTGAGGGCCCAGGCCGATCGGTAACGATGGAAAACGCGCAGGCGCCGATATCGGGCTTCTTACGAATCCGTCAAGTATGGAACACGAACTGAAACAGGTCCTCTCCGTCTCGCGGCGAACGGATATCCCCGCCTTCTACATGCCCTGGTTCATGCAGGGCGTTGACCGGGGAACCATCGCCGTGGAGAACCCGTTCAACCGCCAGGTCCGGCAGGTGCCCGTATCGCCCGACCGGGTCCACGCCATGGTTTTCTGGTCCAAGAATTTCGGGCCGTTCCTGCAAGGCGGCTACGGTGAGCGGCTTCAGACCATGGGATACCATCTGTTGTTCAATTTCACGATCAATTCGCAGGTCCCGGAGCTGGAGCCGGCTGTGCCACCTCTGGATCAGCGGCTCGATCAACTGCGCCAGCTCTGCCGGCATTTCGGCCCGCAAGCGGTTCAATGGCGTTTCGATCCGATCTGCCATTATGTCATGCCCACGGGTGAGATCCGGACCAATCTGGCCGATTTCGGCACCATCGCCGAGGCGGCCCGGGGGGCGGGCATCGGAACCTGTGTGACCAGCTTCATGGATCACTATGCCAAGATCCGCCGACGCACGCGCGGGCGGCTGACCTTTATCGATCCCACCATGGCGGAAAAGTGTGGTTTGCTGATGGAACTGGAACGAATTTTGTTGCCGCTTGGCATTCAGCTGAACCTGTGCTGTGAAAAGGATGTCCTGGCGCACCTGCCATTATCGACAACCATCCGGGCCGGCGCCTGCATTTCCGGTCCGCGCATCGTAACCTTATATGGCGGTCATGTCTCCCTGCGCGCCGATGCCGGCCAGCGCCGGGCGGCCGGCTGCGGATGCACCCAATCCGTGGATGTGGGGTCCTACCGTTTGCATCCCTGCCACCACAACTGTCTTTTTTGCTACGCCAACCCGGCGGGTGACGGAAAAGGGCCTGCATGAAGATCGGCCATGTCGATACCGGTAATCTGACCGTGTTTGCGCCCCTGGCCGGAATCACCAACCTGCCCATGCGCCTGCTGGCCAAGCGTGCCGGCTGCGGGCTGGTCTGCTCCGAGATGATCAGCTCCAACGGGCTGGTCTATAATTCGGCCAAGACCGTTCAACTGTTGGACAGCGTGCCGGCCGAAAAACCGCTCTCGGTGCAGATCTTCGGTGCCGATCCTGAGATCATGGCCGATGCGGCGCGCATCGTTCAGGCCGCCGGTGCCGACATCCTCGATATCAATTTCGGCTGTTCGGTGAAGAAAATCCTGAAGAGTCATTCGGGTTCGGCACTCATGCGGGATCCCTCCCTGGCGGAGCGGATCATCGCCGCCGTCCGTCGGGCGATCACCATTCCGTTGACCATCAAAATCCGTTCCGGCTGGGATGCTTCGGGCGCGCAGGCCCTGGCGATTGCCCGTCTGGCCCAAGATGGCGGGGTCGACGCCGTGGCGGTGCATCCGCGTACGGCGACCCAGGGATTCGCGGGGCATGCCGATTGGCGCATCATCGCCGCGGTGAAAAAGGCTTTGTCCATTCCGGTGATCGGCAACGGGGACGTCAATACGGCAGCGGATGCCCTGCGCATGCTAAAGGAGACCGGCTGTGACGGGGTGATGGTCGGCCGGGCGGCCATCGGCAATCCGATGATTTTCAGACAGATCCTGGCCGCGCTCGACGGCCGCGCGGCATCACCGGTCACGGATGACCAGCGCATAGCCTTGATGGTGGCGTATGTGCAGGATTCGGTACGATACCTGGGCGAAGAGACGGCCAGCCGCATGATGCGCAGCCGGTTGTGCTGGTTTGTCAAGGGGATGCGCGATGCCAGCCAGTTCCGGTCTTCAATCCGCTTTATCGCCAGCCAGGCGGAGGCCATGGAGCTGATCCGGCGGTATGCGCGGTCCATTGACGCGCCAGCAGTAGTGGAAAGCTTTTAGGATCCGGGGACCACAATACTCCCCACCGGCGGAAGATCGCCGCTTTCAACCGCGCCGGAGGATTGCAGCGGCGTTACCTGGAGAATATGGAGTTCGCCGATTTTTGGTCCGGGGACGATGTAGCGCTGTTCCCCCAGGCCGGTCAGGGTCTGGCTACCATCCAAGACGGCAAGGCGATCGCCAGCCTGGATACCCGACTGGCTGCCGGCCGGGATCACGCAATGGCCATCGTCCACGGCAATCACCGTTGCCAGCCAGGGGCTATCCGCGATGACCTCGCCCATCTGCTCGCCTAATTCCTCGCCCAAATCCCCCATGCTTCGGCCAGATCGTCCACCATCACCTCCTGACCCTGGTCGATCGCCTCGGCCTGTTGGTCGTCGATCTCAATCTCGTCATTCCGGGTGGCAATGCTCAGGCGCGCGCCGGTGACGGTGTCATAGACGGCGGCGGCGGTCTGAATCTGCAGGCTGTAGGCGACGTCCTTGAAGATCCAGAATCCCGTGTCATATTTGCGTACACGGATGTCCATGATCACGGGGCCGGTCAAAAGATTGTACCCGTCCTCCCGGGCCAGAAGATAGGGCGTACACGTCCATCTCGCCATTGGCCATGCGCGGCGGGTTGATCAAATAAGACGGCACATCGGACTTGCCCGGTATGATGAACTGGGCGTCAGACGCGTTCTCGGCCATGCTGGCGATGAAGGCCTCCACAAAGGGGGTGGCGGCCTGGCCGCTGGTGAACATGCTGGTGTTGGTAAGCGCCATGACACCGACCCGTTTCAGATACCCGCCATTGTCCGAAAAGTCGCGGATGGTTTCCTTGTCCGCCGTTCGGTAGGCGGCTGCCATGCCGCAACCTGCGAGCATCAGGACGGACGCCAGAAGGCTCAGCCATTTTCCACCCAACCGTGCGGCGATCATGGGGTGGCCTCATAACGGGCGCAGACGGCGGTGGTCAGGCCACCCCGCGAGGTGAACTCGCCGGTGACTTCCATGAACTTGGGCGTGAGCACCTTGACCAGATCGTCGAGAATGCGGTTGGCAACGTGCTCGTAAAACATGCCGACGTTGCGGAACTGCAGCAGGTAGTATTTCAGGGATTTGAGTTCGATGATGAAGCGATCCGGCGTATAGCGGATGTTGATGGTGCCGAAATCGGGCAGGCCGGTCATGGGGCAGACCGAGGTGAATTCCGGCTGGGAAATGGTGATGACGACGTCCCGTTTGCCCTGGTAGGCGTATTCAATGGGATCAAGCATCTCGGTGGTGACCACCTCGGGCTTGTCCACGGTGTAGCGAATGGTATGATCATAGGATTTCATGGATGGCTCCCGTCAATGGGTTTGGTCTGCTTTTTATATGGAAGGGGCTTGGTGTGTCAAATGTTCTGTTGTGACCGGTGGTTTCAGATGCTGTTGGCAGCGATGCCAGGGAGCGGTTGACTTCCGTTTGGCTTCCTGTTAACAGTTCAATATATTTACCAATACAAACCAATAAGGCGGGTGCTGATGAGAAAGTCGAGCGTGGATGAACAGATCCTGCGGGCCACCAAGGAGATCGTGGTCAAATTCATCGAGACCGGGCGGATTTCACCAACGGGATTTCCCGAAACCTTCAAGGCCATCTACCGGGCCGTGGACGAGACCGTCAAGCAGGCGGTCGATGCCGACGAGGAAGCGGAAAGCGCCGGGGACGGCGTCTGACAATCGCTTTATAAAGATCACGGTTTTCTGCCCACGGGAAAAGAAGCCCCGGAGATGCTTCGAACAGGGAATTGTCTGATTCCATATTTTTTCAGGGTAATGGCTGGCACCAGTTTCTCGATGTAGTCGGCCAGTTCGCCAATCTCGATAAGGGTGTTCCCGTCGCGGTCGGCATTTTTCAAACCCTCGATAAGGGCATGGGTGAAGACCCCATGGCCGTTTTCCTCATAGGCCACCTCATCGCTTTTCGTAGCCGCCAGGATAGCCCGGCCACTGATTCGTCCCATGCGGATGATGGCGTCTTTTTCGGCAATGCCGCGGCCCATGGCAAAGGCGCCCGAACTGCAGGTGTCAAGCAGCAAAAGGGTCTTGTTGCTGGGAATTTTTTGCATCAAGGTGCGTAGATCCTGCTGGTTAAGGCTCTGCTCGTTCATCGTCTCCAGGCTGGTGTAGGATACGCCTTGGGGCAGAAAATGGTACTGGCCGTCGATGGCCGTTCCATGACCGGCGAAGTAGACCACGAAGACATCCTCTGGTCCGGCCATGGCAGCCATGTCTGTGAGGGTCGTCTCGATGGCGGCCCGGGTGGCCGCATGATCCGATAACACCCTTACCACCGACGTGTGAAACAGGCCCTGGCTGCATGCCTGGAATTGGTCGACAACGGCCTGGGCGTCGGCGGCCGCGTATTGCACGCCCTGGGTCAAACTGTGATCGCGGTAACGGGTCACCCCCACGGCGAAGACGAAAAGGGCCGGGCGTGTGCTGGGCGCCTCGACATCGACCACCGCCGTCACGGGTGCCGAGGCGACGCCGTTCGTGTTGGTCGCGATCAGGGAAATCTCCCGCCGTCCCGGTGCCAGGCTGAAGCGGCGTCCCACCGTTCCGGGACCGGCGCCGGGGATATCCGCAGGCCTTCCCTGGATCTCCTCGCCGTCGATGCGGTAGATGAGTCGGTTCACGCCGCCACCCTGGTCGATGACGCGTGCCTTGAAAACAAACTTGCCGGTGGAATTGCTCCTTGCCGATGAGAGAAGTTCCAGTTTGGGCGGCAGACCACCGCTGAGGACCTGCCGTACGTCACCCAACTGCTTGGCAGCCGCTTTCAGGGCCGCTTCCCCGCCGGGACTGAACAGACCGGCAATGAGATCGCGGCGATAAAACTGCTCGGTCAACTGCTCGGCGGTAACGAATACGCCGGCCTTGTCCACGCCTTGGTTGAGGTGGTAGCCGAAGCGTTCCGATCCGCCGGGGGAGGCATCGAAGAACCCCTGGGGCGTCCAGGCGATCCAGCGCTTGCCGTCGGGATGGATGAACAGGGCCAGCACCTCGCGACCCTTGTCCACGGTATACCAGCGCAGGGTCCCGTCGCCCAGGGCCGCCACCACGTAGCGACTGTCGGCGGTGATGTTGATGGCCCTGGCGAACGGAACGAAAACTTGCCAGCGGGGAGGCGTTACCGGATTATCGTAGAAGCGCACATACCAATCGGTGCCCAAAACAAATCCCCAGCCCGAGGGGGCAAGGGCCAGGCATCGAGATGTTTCATTGGTTTTGAGTTTTAAGGCCTGCCAGCGTACGCATGGGGTTTCCGTATTTTCCCAGTTCGTATCGGGCGCATTGCCGTTTGCCGGTGCTTGCAGGTCGTCGATATCGGGTGCGCCCATGGTCAGCTGGCCGTTGACCATGTCGAAGCGGGCGATTTGCTGCGACCATCTGCCTGCATTGGTCAACGTATCGAAGCTAAACGCTACCACCGACCCGTCGCTGGAAAGCCGCAGCTTGTTCGGGTTGCCCCGATGGTCGAGAATCTCACCACGACGGGAGAAGCGTCTGCTGCCGTCGGCATTGAGTACGCCGAAAAGCGGATCAGCCGCGCCAAAGGCCAGCCGGCCGCCATTGAGGCTTGAAGCCCCGTGATGGTGTTGGTGGCCGCTCGGAAGCGCCGGGGCGCGCCGCGGCCACTGTTCGGCCATGCCAGAATCGGGCTCCAGCCCGAGCCATCGTTGTACCGACCACCGGCGTACAGGAATTTGCCGTCCCGGGACCAGGCGACGATGCCGATATTGGTGTTGTCTACACCCGTGGTGTTCGCGGCAAATAGCCATGTCAGGTTTTGGCTCGAAAGAACATCCACGGCCGTGGTGTCATCAAAACCGACGGCTACCCGGCGACCGTCATGAGAAAACCGGGCTGTGTAGGGCTTCTTTCCACCCGGAACGGCCGTTTTGGCCACAAGCTGGAATTGGCTGTCGTACAGCCGCACCAGGCCGTCATGACAGGTGACAACCAGGCGGCCGGCAGGGTCGAAATCGACGGAATAGCTGTCATCCCCATAATCGCTGTCGGCCATGATTTGCCGCCAGTTCCGGGTGTCGAACACCCGCACGCCGTTGGCACCGCCCAAGGCCGCGGCCAGCCGACTGCGTCGGGCGAAAAACGGAGATCAACGATCACATTGGGAAGGCCGGTCAATCGTTGCAGAATCCGGCCGTCACCGCGATCGAAAAGATAGATGGAATGCGTTTGATCCCATTTAAATCGGGTCCAGCCCCCCACGGCCACGATGGTGCCGTCCGGGGAGATGGCCACGGCGTAGATCTTGCCTTCGCTGCCCTCGGCCTGGGGTGGGCGCAGGACTTGCAGCAGCTTCCCTGTCACCGCATCCCAGACCCGCGCGGTCTTGTCATCTGAGCCGGTAACGATGAAACGGCCATGGCGATCCACGGAAATTCGGTTAATGATTGCCGTATGCATGCCGG
>NZ_BBCC01000189.1 GCF_001311845.1 Desulfosarcina cetonica JCM 12296
CCGCCACGCAGGACCCGGTCGTGCCAGTTTCATGCCCCTGGGGGTCTATCAAAAGTGTTATTGAGTATTCACCATACCAATCCTGGCACCACTCCCAGACATTGCCCAGCATGTCGTACAGGCCGAGTGCGTTGGGTGCCTTCCGGGCCACCGGGTGGGTCGTATTTCCTGAATTTTTATCGTACCAGGCAACCCGGTCCAGATCCGCTTCAGGAATGGAATCGCCTGGTGCTTGGGGTCCACCCCGGCAGGCATATTCCCACTCGGCTTGGGTGGGCAGCCTGAATATCATCTGGCCACCACTGCGTTGGTTTAATTTTTGGATGAAGGCCTGTGCATCGTTCCAGGATACACTCTCCACCGGCCGCTGGTCATCGCCCTTAAACTTAGAAGGATTGCTTTCCATTTGCGCCTGCCAATGGGCCTGGGTCACCGGTGTGGTTTGCATGTAAAATCCCTGGGTCAACAGCACAGGGTGAATCGTTTCGTCCGACCTATGTTCCGGCAAACCCTCTGGGCGTCCCATACTAAACAATCCCGGTGGAACGTAAACAAAGGTCATTCCGAATTGGGTAATCGAATTATGGTCATTTTCGGTATCGAAAAGCATGCTTAGATCGAGAGCAGGCTTCCCTGAGCCACCGATCATCTGAAGCATCTGACCAGTAGAATGGATTTTCTCCGTCGGCCGAAACAACGGCTTCTCACATACGAATTTAGCGACCAGGAACTCCTGGATGCTGTAGTGGGAAAAGCGGTAGTCCCCCTCGGAGTTGCGGTTCAAGAGCGAGCGGCCTTTCATGTCGATCTCGGTGATGGTCTTGACCTTGCGCGAGATGGTCTCGATCAACCGGTTGATTTCATCCTCGCTGACCTCGCGTTTTTGTCGCATCTGCATCCATGTGGCCAGAATGATGCAAGCATCGTAAAGATCGTTATGGTCAAGATCCTTTTTTTTGAGCAGTTCCCGCCGCAGCCAGTTATCCACCAGGGCATCGTAAATATGATAGATATTGCCGCCGCCATCATGCATGCGTGGGGATTCCATGAGATCGTCAATGTAGCTGAGCAGCATCGGCCGGCAGCGCAGGCTGCCCATGCTGGCGATGATGACTTTGGCCTTTTCGATCTTTTTCTGATCGGACAGCAATCCGAAAAACCGTTTGGGAAAGCGTTTGGAGAGATAGTGATAAACCTTACCATCGTTGAAAAAGGAGAGATATTTGGAGTAGCAGTCGTAACCGCCGATGCATATCTGACCAGGCAACTCCAGGGGATGGGTATGGAGCATGGGAAAGAATTGGGTCCGGCAGGTGATGATCGCCTTGGCGAAACGCTGGGAGACCGCGAGAATCTCCTCCAGACGCTGGTTGACCCTGCCGTAGGCGCTGGGGTCCTCATCCAGCGAATCCAGGAGCAGGATGGTCTCCCTCTTGTTTGGGATGGTTTCGATTTCCTCAAGGGTTTTCGGCCCCAGCTTTTTCAGCACGCAATCCCGGTCCTGGGGCCAGAAGCGGGTCAGATGCATGAGCTTGATCATGGCCAGGAGGGCCGATTTACCCATGCCCGCATCGGAGAGGATGAAAAGCTGGTTGCGCCCCGCCTGGGTGGCCGGTTGCCGAAAGAATTGGTTGATCTTGACCATGACCGGCTCTTTGGCCACCATCTCGTCTTCCACGCGCCGGTCGGCCGGATTCATCTCCTGGCAATCGGGCTCCACATAAAGCTCGGCCAGTTCGAATGGATCGATGAATGTGATCTCCTTGATCTCATCGAGTTCCTTCTCGCGTTCGGCCCGGATCTGCTTGAGCTTGCCCCACAGGGCGGGAATCCATTTCTGACTGTTCAGGGATTTGAAAAACGTCAGGGTTTCCAGCATGGCCAAAGCCTCCGCTTAGATTCTCTTTCTCAGCACCCCCAGTGTCCCGACACGCGGCCGCTCCTCGAACGCACCCGAAGCCACGGCCAGCTTGTAGACCTCCCAGGGCGCCTGGCCACCCTCGGCCGGATTTTCGAAGATGTCGTGGATCAAGAGGTAGCCGTCGGGCATAATGTGATCGGACCAGCACGCGTAGTCCGTGCGGGCGGTCTCGAAGGCGTGGCCGCCGTCGATGAAGACGAGTGATAGCGGCGTGGCCCAGCTTTTCGCCACCACCGCCGAGCGGCTGACGATGGGCACGACGGTCTCCTCCAGACCGGCCAGGACCAGGGTCCGGCGAAACAGCGGCAGGGTATCCATGGTGAATGCACGAAAATCGAATAGCGCGGGATCGAAATATTCCTCACCGGACTGCTGCTCCTCGGAGCCGCGGTGATGATCGATGGAGAAGAGGATGGCATTGTTCTCGCGGCAGGCACAGCCCAGGTAAACGGCCGATTTACCGCAGTAGCTGCCGATCTCCAGGCAGGGGCCTTGTTTGGAGGCCTCGAATGCAATGTCGTAAAGCGCCCTGCCTCGGTCGGGTCCATGAAGCCCTTGATCTGTTCGATTCGTGACGGGTCGATGCGTGACGGCTCGCTTGGCAATGTTCACTTTCCTTTCCGGTGTGGGCATGGTTTGGGCCGCTATGACCATGGTTGGCTGAAATCCCCTCAGCGCAATCCAGCACCGTTTTCGTATACCCTGCATGCGCGTACAATGCAATTGCACCGGCTGGGTTGAATTGACCATGGCTGTGAAATGGGATAGAAAAAAATAAGAATACCAACCGAATGGGAAACAGATGATGCAACCACGCAGGCAAAAAATTACCGTATTGACGGTATTGGCCGGGATCCTGCTTCTGATCGCCCTGTCGGTATCGGGCGGAACGATCCAGCAATGGCTGTGGATGAACCAGGTGGGCTACGCCGTGATCTTCTGGCGACTGCTGGCGGTGCGGTGGGGCCTGGCCGCGTTGGCGTTTGCGGTCGTGCTGGCAGCAACATGGCTCAATTTGCGCATTGCCGCTCGCAACATCGAGAAGAACCTTCCACTGGGGAAGACTTCGACACGTCGCAGATATTTCCCACGGCGCGGGGCATCCCCGTCGTGCTGGGATCGTTGAAGATCCTTGTTGCTTTGGGCGCCTGCTGTTGGCAATCGTTTTTGCGCTCACCTTTTACGCCGAGTGGGACACCTTTGTGCGCTTTTACTGGGGCGGGGCCATGGGGCAGGTCGACCCCATCTACGGCAAGGATGTCGGCTTCTACCTCTTCCGCCTGCCATTCTACCAGCTGATCCAGAACAGCCTGAACGGATTGGCGCTGATCAACCTGCTGGCGGCGTCCGTGGCTTACGGCTTTTTCGGCGTCTTTCAGGCCGGCTGGCGCAGCTGGGTCCGCCACGACCACACCGCCTTCAGGCATCTCGCCGGCCTGCTGATCGTTGTGTTGGCATCATGGGCCTGGGGCTACTTTCTGGACCGCTACGAGCTGCTTTACGGGCAGATCGGTATCGTCTATGGCGTGGGGTACACGGCGTATCACATTACCCGCATCAGTTTCTGGATCATGCTGGCCGCATCCGTGGTGCTGGTCGCGCTGGTGGCCGTTTCCCTGGTGGTGAAACGATTCAGGGGATTCCTGTTATTGAGCGCCGGCGGTTTCCTGCTCCTGTATGCCGTCGTCGTGATCGTCCTTCCCGGCGTGATCCAAAAATACAAGGTGGCCCCCAGCGAGTTGCAACTGGAAACGCCTTTTCTCAAGCACAACATCGCGTTCACCCGCAAGGCCTTCCAGCTGGACCGCATTCAGGAGCAAACCTACCCGGCCCTTCAGGACCTGACGCTCAAGGATATCGCCGACAATCGGGAGACCATCGACAACATCCGCTTGTGGGACTGGCGTCCCATCCTCGATACCTACCGGCAGACCCAGGAAATCCGGCTCTACTATCAATTCTATGACGTGGACGTCGGGCGCTATCACCTGGCGGACGGCTATCACCAGGTCATGCTCTCCGCCCGGGAACTGGCCGCCCAACTGCCGCCCAAGGCCAAGACCTGGGTCAACCAGTACCTGCAGTTTACCCACGGATACGGGCTGGTCATGAACTTCGTCTCCAAAAAGACGACCGAAGGGCTTCCCGACTACATCATCGAAAACATCCCGCCCCAATCCGGTTACGGCATCGACGTCAACCAGCCGGCGGTTTATTATGGCGAAAACAGCCCCGCTACCGGATCGTCGCCACCAACGTCAAGGAATTCGACTACCCCAGGGGCGATAACAACGTCTACACCAGCTACGGCGGCAGCGGCGGCATCTTGCTGGATGCCTGGTGGAAACGCCTGCTGTTCTCCTGGACCCAGTCGGATGTCAATATATTGCTCAGTTCCTACATCGAACCCAGCAGCCGCATCCAGATCTGGCGCGGCGTAAAGGAGCGAGTGGCCCGCATCGCCCCCTTTTTGAAGGTGGATGATGACCCCTATCTGGTGCTCAGCGGCGGCCGGCTTTACTGGATCCAGGATCTGTATACGGTTTCCGATCGATTCCCCTATGCCCAGCCCTATAAAAAGGCGTTTGACCGCATCAACTACATTCGCAACGCGGCCAAGGCGGTGGTTGACGTTTACAACGGCAGCGTGTCGTTTTATATCACGGATCCAAAAGATCCGCTGCTGGGTGCCTACCGCGAGGCGTTCCCGGGTGTTTTCAAGCCATTGGATGCCCTGCCGGCAGACCTCAAGGCCCACCTGAGATATCCCGAGAATCTGTTCGCCATCCAGGCCGATCTCTACCGCACCTACCACATGACCGATCCGCAGGTGTTCTACAACCAGGAAGATTTATGGAGTTTCCCCCAGGAGAAGTATGCCGGTCAGGCGATTCCCGTGGAGCCGTACTATATCCTGATGCGCCTGCCGGGTGAGAAAACGCTTCAATACCTGCTCATGACGCCCTTCACCCCGCAAAACCGGGACAACATGATCGCCTGGATGGCCGCCCGCTGCGATTTCCCCGAGTACGGCCAGCTACTGGTCTACCAACTGCCCAAGGAGCGTCTGATTTACGGTCCCATCCAGGTCGAGGCCATGATCGACCAGAACACGCGCATATCCGAGCAGCTGTCCTTGTGGGATCAGCGCGGCTCACGGGTTATTCGCGGCAACCTGGTCGTCATTCCCATCGAGAATGCCTTTCTTTATGTCGAACCGGTTTACCTGACCGCCGAGGGCATCAATATCCCCCAGCTTAAACGAGTGATCGCCATTTATGGCGACAAGGTGGTGATGGCCGCAACACTGGACGAGGCGATCAACACCCTTTTCGGGGCAACCCCCGCCCCGCAGCCGGAAACCACTGTCCGTGCCCCCGTTCAAAACCAGGTTCTCGACCGCGTCCGGGAGATATTCCAGAGCGCCCAGCAGGATCTGCAGCAGGGCCGCTGGGCCGAATACGGCCAGGCCATGGAAGACCTGAAAAAAATTCTGGCAGAACCCGGGAAGTGATTCTTATGGGAAAACAAACACCCCAGAATAAACTGATGCCTTTAGTGGTAAACGATAATGAGCTATTACAGTTAATGCAATTCCAAACCCTTGGCTCCATATCAAACCAGAATATTAACCTTGCGATGGATTCGATTGTCGATTGACGATGTTTACATTTTGGACATTTTAGCATTGTTTTCTTCACCGCGCGGTTCGGGTGGCTTAACGCCCATACGTTACCGTAAAACTTGCGTTCCCAAGGGCATTGGAATTAATCATAAATCCAAATCATACTGGTCGTGTTCATACGAGGCAGCCTTCTCGTGCCAAGTTTCCCCTTAACAATTATTGGTGATTTATTTAGTTTCTTTTCCACACCCAGCACCGAATTTATGTATGTGTAGTTCGCCACCGGTAGCCCAATTTTCTCGGTCCAATTCCTCAATTAGCACCGTAACCCATTCCGGTTCGACATCCAAAGTTGAAACAACTGAATCGGTTATTGCGCGAACAAGAATTCTTTTTTGCTCAATGGTTCGGCCTTTTGCCATTTTTATAGAAACAATCGGCATGGATTCTTTTCCAATCAATTTTTGAACATCGTTATGGACACACAACATTACTAAAATGTGAACCTGGGCACAAAGACAAGCAGGATGGAGGAATTATTTATTTCCGGCAACCTTAAACTGCCCAGCACTGAAAAAGGTTATTTTTTATCCTCTTTTCTAATAGCTTTGAATCCAGAATCATCACCTTCATGAAAAAACAAACGCCCAATTATAACATCACCTTCAATGGTTGCAAATCCTCTCCCTGAGGTAGGATCCATTTCATCGTTACCATCAAAGGAAAACTCTACAAAGTCCTTCCCATTTCTAATTGAGAACCGACAGTCCATATACCCATGAACGTATCCAAATTGGAATTCTCCACTATCATCATCGTCGAAATGAAAATATCCTTGGACCTCAGCATCAATAAATTTTTGATCCCACATTTCCATTTCTATAATTCGCCAATAGCCATAAATTCCGATTTCATCCATTGATAACGTTTCTCCATATGGAAAATCTCACGGTAGGAACGCCGGTTCGGTTACCCGGTGGCGACCGTTAAAACCCTCGGCGTCCGCGATTGCCATTTCGAAGCTGTACCAGCCTTTCAGGGCACGCGACCACCCCTGCGGCCCACAGGATTCTCTGCCTACGCTTAGCCCATCTTGTTCAATACCCTACGCCGTTGATCGGTCAGTGGGATGGGACCATCCGCGAATGGCTCCGGTTTCTCCGGGTCGCAGCTCGTTTCCAGCCAATACATCGGCGTTCAGCACTTACTCTGCCACTTCCCCATTTGGATAATATTGATTCACAATTTCAGCAACCTCAGAAAGCCAAGCAATACGTTGTTCATTGCTACTCGTGACAACGATATTGAACATTTTTCTATAAAAATCATGGACTCCACAAAGATCGAAAATGCAGTTTTTCCAAATTGTTTCGAGAGGGTCTTTAAATACATTTATTTCGCGATTGGATTCGGTATTGGATGTGTTAAAAACCAAGGCAGACTTTGCCTTAAGCAAACCAACTGGGACACCTTCACCGGAATCTCCTTCAATAAATTCATATGCAACACCGGGTCTAAACACCCTGTCTATCCAACCTTTCAAAATAGCCGGGGGTTGCCCCCACCAATTGGGATGAACAACAATAATTCCATCTACTGAAGCGATTTCATCACAGTGTTTTTTCAATTCGCCCGGCAATTCGGTAGTTCGTGAAATTTCTTGGGCCGGAAGTAGCGCATCGAATTTTTCAGAGTATAAATCGTGAAAATAAACAGTATGACCGTTTGCTTCAAGAGTATCAAGACAGCATTTTGCTATCGCAGAGTTTAGACTGTCCTTATCTGGGTGCGCAATTATTAGCGATATTTTCATATGTTACTTTCCCATTTTTTCAAGCAGAACAGGCGGCATCAGGCGCGGCGGTTTTTTGCCGTCGACATTAATGCCATTATTGGGCCAAGGCATTAAATTCTTGGTGTATTATTCTATCTTGACAATTGTCACGTGATTGTTTACACTGCGTTTATGATAAAAACATTTGCCGATAAAGAAACCCAAAAGATATTTGTTTCTGGCAAATCAAAACGCTTACCGTCCGATTTATTACGAAGGGCAATAAGGCGTTTAGAATTTATCCATTATGCAAATGACATAAATGACCTTTTGGTGCCACCCAGTAACAGACTCCATGCTCTAAAAGGCGACAGGAATGGGCAACATTCAATATCTATAAATGACCAGTGGCGAATATGTTTTTGCTTCATTGAAGGCGACGCCTACGATGTTGAGATTACCGATTACTATTAAGGATAAAACAATGGCGATCCCCAATACAGCAAAGCGTGAAATCAGGCCGACTCATCCCGGTGAAATGCTTAGAGAGGATTTCATGCCAGACTATGGCCTTAACACGACTTCCATGGCAAACGCATTAGGCGTATCACGCCAAACTATTAATGAAATTTTAAGAGAACGACGTGCTATCAGTCCGGCTATGGCGCTAAGATTGTCACGTCTTTTTGGTAATTCACCCGAATTCTGGTTGAATGTACAGCACTCATGGGATCTTTGGGATTCGGAACAAAGGTATAGTAAAGAATTATCAAAAATCCGGCCTTTGAATGCTGCATGACCTATTTGCTGGATATCCTAAGATCCACCAGCCCCAACGTTCAACGTTCAGGATATGCCGCAAGCCGGGTTCAAAAACGTGAAGTTCTGCGGACCGCGCGCTGTTTGCGGTCCGCAGAAACGCTTGGTTGTGTGATATTTTATATTAATATAGCTTTATTTCAAGGATCTTATCGGTGATTCTATGAAATATCTTTACCTCGTTCAATTCTGTTGAAAGAAGTTTGATGTCTTGGCTCTTATAACCCGATTGAAAGCCATTTCTAGAATTTGTTCTTTCCCAATAAAATTTTGCAGGTATTATAATATGAGCGAGATCTTTGTAATAAAATGACTGCCGCCACAAACCTCCGTCTATCGTCCTATCTTCTAATAATTCAACTTCATCTGGTAGCCCATTTGTCCAATAAGTTAAACAGTGCTCTAAGCTACTAAATGTTGTAAATGCGCACCAAGATTGGCTTGCCCAGGATACCGAAAAACCTTTTCCAAGGATTCTTCTTGCTATAACAAGAAATATTTTCCAATCTTTATCAGTCATTTGTTTTCTTGCACACAACGAATAGCGTTTTATCCATCGTCCCGATACAAAAGTACTGAGCGACGGCAAGCCGCGTGTTAACAAAACATTCGGTGGAACCAATGGAGCAAGGATAGGGATGGTGGATAAAATGGCGTTGAACAGAGCCGCTTGATGCCGTCGGTCAAGCTATGGATTTTATATCGCTTGCCCGAGGAAAAATGCAAGGGGACATTGATTGTTGGGATCACGAAATATTGTTCTGATCATCGCGTTCGGCCTGTAACGTTTGGGACGTTAGTCTGTCGATGGTGGGTTACGGAAGCCAAATTTCCATTTTTGGGTGTTTGGGCGCACCCCACCGGTGGTATCTGCCGGTACCCACACGACCCCGGCACAACAATCCTGGTCGATGCTATGGTGGATCGGATTGCATTTCGGGATTTTGCGCATGACCAACATCTGCCCTTTGCCGCATCGCGGACAGCAATGGCGGTAGCTATTGGTTCAGGGCAAGGCCGTAGCGTGCGGCCGATGGGGTCCATTGGTTTATTGTTTTGAATCATGAAAATTAGTTTTTTAATATATATGAATAGAATGTCCCCAATCTCCCGTGGGTTTAAGAACATGCTTGTCTTCAGCAGCGTTAGAGCCGCACCACGCCGCGATGTCAATCAACACCGGCCCGATGACCCCATCATATCTTCGTCTCACCATGTGCCAATATCCCAGCGCAGACAGCCTTGCCACGACCTGGCACCCGGTGCCTTTGGGCAGCCGGGCCTGAGCGGGACCGCCATGGTCATGGTGGAGGCCGCCGTCGCGTGTGCCCCAAGGGCCGCATTTCGACGCGGGACAGCGGCGTCTGGTCCGACCGGCCGTCGTTTCAGGCCACAGATAAACTTTCCAGCATGTTGTGGAAGGCGGTGTATTCACGCATGGCATGGTTCTGCGCGGATTCACGAATGGCGTTCAACCGGTCAGCGTTTCGAAACCCGCGCGACTATCGCCGCATCCAGTTCACCCGTATCGCTCATGGCTTGCAGCACAGCCATCGTGTGCTTCTTATCCATCCCTTTGCGGTAGGGCCGGTCTTCCGTCAGCGCCGTGAAGACATCGGCAACGGCCATAATTCTGGCACCGAGGGGCAAATCGTCGCTATCGAATCCAAAAGGGTACCCCGTACCGTTGAGCCGCTCCTGGTGTAGCGCGCCCCATCGACTGACCGGACGCAACACCTCGAAGGGCTCCAAGGTTTCATAGGTATAATAGACATGGGAGCGCATGATGAAACGCTCATTCTCGTTTAGTGGCCCTGCTTTTTCAATAATTTCCGATGGAATGGCAAGTTTGCCGAGATCGTGGAGGTATCCGGCGATTTCAACCATCCTTCGTTCGTTTTTTGAAAAACCGGTCAAACCGGCCAGTTCAACGGCGACGGCAGCCACTCCGCTGGAGTGCGTTGCGGTAAATTCGCTTTTAAAATCGATCAGGCGGCAGATCAATTTTGCAAATTTGACCAGTTGCTGCTCCGATAGTTCCCGTGTCGAAACCGGGACAATTCTTTTCAGGACGGCTTCCATGTGAGGCGAGGTCGCTTCCAGCCACATGTATTCGCGATGATTCATGGAAAGCAGGGCATCGACGTGCTCGGGAACGAATACCGCACCGCGTTGTTGCGAGACTGCCTCGCAAATGGTGCGGACCTGACCCAACACCGGTGCATGAGGAGAAATCTGGACAGCCACGCGATCGGCCAAGTGGATAATGTGGCTGCCGGCGGGCACCCGCACGCCGTCCTGAACGCCCCCCCTTCCATTTTTCCACGGCAGGTGATGGAATTTGATCAGTTCGGCAATCGCAGCAAAGGGTTCAAAGCCTTCTAGGATCAGACTGCCGGCAACGGCGTGCGCTCCGGGTCTGGTATCCTCGAAAGCCAGTAGGTCGATGCGTTCCTTCATTGAAAAGGCGCCGATATCGTGTAACAGGCCGGCAATAAAAATGTCGAGTTTTTCGTCATCTGACAAAGACAGGGCATCGGCCAACCGATAGCCCCAATAGGCAACCTGCATGTGGTGTTGGCCAATGGCCGCATTCATCAAATCCACCACTTTGGCGATGGACATTGCCAGGTTGAAAATACTCACGCGAAGCTTTTGAATAAACATGGCATTTCCGTACTATAGAAACCGGACGGATTTGTAAAACGCCCGAGATCAAGGCTTGTGGATCCTGAGAATACCGCTATCGCGGGTGCCGTAGGCAGCGTACTAGCAGTACGCCGCAGTGACGAAGGATCCGCGTAATGCCGATATCGGGTGTTTTACGAATCCGTCACCGTTAGGACATGTCATCATAACTTCTGGCCAACACCTCCCGCGGCTTGACCCCGTCCTGGGGACCGATGATGCCCTCTTGCTCCATCATCTCGATGATCCGCGCCGCGCGGTTGTAACCGATGCGCAGGTGCCGCTGGACCATGGAGATGGAGGCTTGGCCGGCCTGGGTGACCAGGGCCACGGCATCGTCGTAGCGCTCGTCATACTCCTTCTCGCCGCCCTCCTCGTCCGTTCCCTTTTCCGGCGCCTGGATGACGCTGGTATCATAGTCGGGGGTCTGCTGCTGCTTGAGAAAGTCGACCACGCGGGTCAACTCGGTCTCGGAGATGTAGGCCCCGTGGATGCGCTGCAGCTTGGCCGTGCCCGGCGGCAGGAAGAGCATGTCGCCGTTGCCCAAAAGGCTCTCGGCGCCGTTGGTGTCGATGATCGTGCGCGAATCGGTCTTGGATGACACCTGGAAGGTCAGGCGTGTGGGGAAGTTGGCCTTGATGATGCCGGTGAGCACGTCCACCGACGGCCGCTGGGTGGCCAGGATCAGGTGCAGGCCGGCGGCACGGGCCATCTGGGCCAGACGGGTCAGGGCCACCTCGACATCCCGCGAGGCGACCATCATCAGGTCGGCCAGCTCGTCGATGATGATGACGATATACGGCAGGGGCTTGGGCGGCTCGACCGGTGCGCCCTCGCCGTCGGCGGGCG
>NZ_BBCC01000190.1 GCF_001311845.1 Desulfosarcina cetonica JCM 12296
AAACTATAGAACCAGGTGATGAAACATATCCACTTTTCGGTTTTGGGTTGCTCCGTTTTTTTGGCATTCGGAACGATGCTGGTTTTCCTTCTTCTTCATCCGACCGCAACCCTGGCACAAACCCCGCTGTCGCTCGTGTTGACCGCCAATCTCAGAGGCGATTTCTCCCTCGACATCGAAAACCAGGACACGACCGATCCCCTTTTGCTCCTGGCGCAGGATATTCTCGCCGAGACCCGCGGTGGTGCAGATCTCTACCTGGATTTGGGCAATGCATTTTATCCCGGCGTGCTCTCAAAATACAGCTCGGGCGCCATCATGATGGATTTTCTGGATTACTTCGCCTGTTCCGCCGTTTTGGTATCGTCCAAGGACCTCCAAATCGGCGCCAGCAATCTTGAATATCTACAGAAATATAAGAATGTGCGCCTGCTGTCCGCCAACATCGCCAAGGGGAAGGCGCCCATCTTTACACCCTGGTTTGAATTCAGCAGGGCCGGCCAACGGATTGCCGTCATCGGCCTCTCCTCAAAAAAATAGAAATCGATATTGCCGAGAAAAGTCTTTATGACTACCACCTGATCAATGAGAAAGAGGCGCTTTTGCCGGTGCTGGCCGAAATCGAGAAAACCGGCATCAAACATGTCATCCTGCTTTCCGGACGCAATCTCGGTGATACGATCGACCTGCTTCAAGCCCATCCGCAAATCGGCTTGGCCCTGTGCGGCGGCGATTACACCGGGCGTATTTTTTCCGTCCAGACATCCCGGATGGACCTGGCCGACGGCCGATCCGTTCTCATGCTGAATGACAACGTGGATTATTTTCGTCTCGACCTGATCGTCGATGACACCATTCGGGTAAAGGCCTTCGCGCAAAAGCAGACTACTGCCAAGCCGACCGAAGAGGCCGTATACCTAGCGTTTAAAAACCGTCTTTCGTTGTGGAAGGAGAAATTCATTGAAGACGAGGTGAAGCTGATCTCCGACCTCAATGCCGTGGAATCAAAGATCGACGACGTTCGCTTCGCGCAACTGCTTCGTGACCGCTTTGACTGCGAGATCGCCGTGGTCGAAACCGACACCATCAAACCCCTGTCGCTCAACCAGGACATCAAATCCTCGGACTTCCTGTCCATGGTCAACCGGGACTATTTTGTTTTTCTCTTTACCTTGACCGGCGATGAATTGAATCGGGTATTGGAACAAAAAAAAGGACCTGGTGATCACGGGCGTCAATCGTACGAAGGCCACCGTGCAGGGGTACCCGATTGTCGGCACCCGGCCGTATCGGGTGGCCGCCACGCAGCCCGCCATGCAGCTGATCCGCCGGAGGCTGCGCAAGTCGTTTCCCGATACCAATACCTGGATGACGGCGACGGATTTGTTGAAGGACGACCTTGAAAACGCGCAGGTGGTGCTGCGTGGTGACTATGCCTATCTGGATCGGCGCTTCAGGACGACGGTGGATGCCTACCTGTCCAATTTCATCGACAACAGTGGCGTCAAACGGGGCGAAGATACCGAAACCCCCGCAGGACAACCCTCGAAGACCTATAACAAGTGGGGACTCGAAAACAAGATCGATCTCACCATTTACAACGACACCCATCGCTTTGTTTTCAGCCCGTATATGCTCTACAGCCGCCAGGACAAGGAGTATTTAAACAACATCCTGAGAGGCACATTTCTCTATGAATACAACCTGAACGAAACGCTTCGGGCGTATAACAAACTCCGCGGCGACACGGTGGTCGAGCCTGTGGATGGATTGCAGCCGATATTGCTGCGCGAGACCCTGGGCGTTTCGGCCCTGTATAAGGATTTCGAAGGTAAACTGGGATTTGGTTTTGAAAAGGAAATCCAGGACCCTGCCGAGGCGGCCCTTTACGGCATCGAACTTTTGGCCAGCATCGACATTCCCTTTTTAACGCACTTCACCTATTCCTTCGATTTTGACGCCTTTTCCGGCATTCAGGATGAAAACGGCTATCCATGGCGGATCCGCAGCGAAACCAACAATGCCATCTCCGCCAATCTGAACACCTATATGAGCCTGTCATTCCGGCATAAGTTCTTTTATCTGTATGATGGATCCAGCGATGATTACTATCAGAATTCTCAATTTATTTTCTCGCTGGATTTCAATCAGGCTGGAAGTTCTACTAGCGAATCCCACGCCCTGATCATTCCGATTGCCACTGACCCGCATTTTCTCGATAAGCAACCGTCGTTGGGCGTCAACAGTTTAAAAGTACTACGCCAAGGCCTTGGCCACCACTTCCGACAGCGGGGTGGTCGACCGACCAATGCATGTACTCAAGGTTTTACTGGCGTCGAAAAGACCACCCTTGGCGGCGCCGGCGTCCGAATCGGCCAGCATATCGGCCAGGGCCTCCGGCAATCCCACCGCTTTCAGGGCTTTGGCATACTCGGCTTCGGGCATGTTCTGATACCGCACCGATTTACCGGACTGTTTCGCGACTTCGGCGGCGAACTCGCTCAGGGTGTAGGCCTCGTCGCCGGCCAGCTCATAGACCTTGCCGGCCTGGTTTTCAAGCAGCAACACGGCTGCCGCGGCGGCGGCATAGTCGGCCCGTGCGGCGGAGGCAATGCGACCGTCTCCGGCGCTGCCCAAAATGACACCCCTTTCCAAAGCGGCGGGGATACCGGCTGCATAATTCTCCGTGTACCAACCGTTACGTAGCACCACATGCGGGATACCGGATTCGGCCAGCTTGGCTTCCGTCTGCCGGTGTTCTACGCCCAGTCCCAACGGGGTCGTGTCCGCACGCAGGATGCTGGTGTACGCCAGCAGCCCCACACCGGCCTTTTTCGCCGCGGCAATAACATGGGTGTGTTGGGCGACGCGCTGACCGATTTCATTCGAAGAAATCAAAAGCACCTTATCGGCTCCGCGAAAAGCTGCGTCCAGCGTGTCCGGCTGGGTATAATCGGCCTTGCGCACGCCGACCCCCTGCCTGGCAAGGTCTTCCACCGAGGCCGGGTTGCGCACCATGGCCACCAGTTCGGATGCGGATACGGATTTCAAGAGCTCATTGATCACCAGCCGGCCCAAATTCCCGGATGCACCTGTAATCACGATCATGGTTGATCTCCTTTGTTGGGGTTGATTTTAAAACTGGCAGCAATATAATCTCAATACTAACTTTTCGTAAGTACGTACAAATAGGTAAGTATGAAAAAAAATGAAAACCGAACCCCCATCCACAACGGCAAATCCATTGAGTGATCGCCTGAAAAAAGGTGATTTATTCGCAACACCCTGCTTCCAGGGAAATCCTCAAACACGTGTGCAGTCGCTGGGGCGTTTTGATCTTGATTGCCCTGCTCCATGGGAAACACCGCTTCAGTGAATTGCGGAACAAAATGGGCGGTGTCAGCGAAAAGATGCTGGCCCAAAGCCTGCGGTCGCTGACCGAAGACGGGTTTGTTTTGCGCGTGGCCTACCCGGTGGTGCCCCCTTTTGTGGAATACAGCCTTACCCCGTTGGGTGAGGAAGTCGCCAAACGGGTTGCCGCATTGGCGGATTGGATTGAGACGAATCTGCCGCAGGTGCTGGAAGCCCGCCAATCGGCGGAACATGCTGCCAAGCCATCGGATCAAAAAAGCGGCCCGCCCCCCGTATCATCCGGATAGCGGGAACAGGCGGGCAGGGTAAACGCATTTGGAACCTATTCTGCAAAAGAATGGTTGCAGGCAAGGCCAGCTCCGACAAAAAACAACGATAAATATTGGCATCACAGGAACTTGTAGGAGCGGTCCTTGACCGCGAAAAATAGGAATCGATCCAAATGCGGTTGCCCTGACAGGCGGGACGCGTTTATAGACATCTACTCAAAACTAAGCTATGAAAAGATGCTCTTCAGCAAATGGTCCATGGTTCTGAACACTCCTGCAAATTATAAGATAAGGGCAAGTCACGTGTGGCGTAAAGAACTCGACGAATTGGATAGAAGAAAACAGACCGCCCATGGCCTGGGGGGGGAAAAGAATATCGCCAAACAGCACGCCCGGGGGAAAATGACCGTGCGGGAACGCATTGACAGCCTCTGCGATCCGGGAACCTTTTTGGAAAGAGGTCTTCTGGCCGGCGCGCCCACTTACGACGATCATGATCCGCATGTGCTCAAGACCCTGGTCCCCTGCCCGTTTGTCATGGGTATCGCCAAAATCGACGGCCGACGGGTTGCCGTTCATGGGGACGATTTTACCATCAAGGGGGCCTCGGTGGGCCGGCTGTACAAAAGCAAGGGCGCCTATTTCGTCAAGATGGCGCGCTCGCTGAAGCTGCCCATGGTGCGACTGGTGGAGGGTGCCGGCGGATCGATCCGGGAGATTCTCGACATCGGATACACCGAACTGCCCAGCTCGGGCGACGAGTGCGCCCAGGATCGTGTGGAAGTGCTGTCCGAGGTGCCGGTGGTCTCGGCCGGCTTCGGTTCCGTGGCCGGCTGGGGGCGCTTTACATGGTGCAGAGTCATTTCTCGGTGATGGTCAGAAATATGTGCCATGTCTTCGTTGGCGGCCCGCCGTTGGTCAAGTCCGCCTTTGGCGAGGAACGCACCAAGGAGGAATTGGGCGGCTACCTGCTGCATACCCGGCAGACCGGCGTCGTGGACAACGATGCCATCGACGAACAGGATGCCCTCGACCAGGTCAGACAATTTCTCTCCTACCTGCCGGCCAACGTGTGGGAGATGCCCACACGCAACGAAGAAGCGACGGATGCCCCCGGCCGCAAGGAAATGGGCCTCAGGTCCATCATCCCCCGGAACAATCGCAAGCCCTATGACATGCGCGCCTTGCTGGGGCTGGTGCTGGACCGGGACTCGATTTTCGAAATCGGCCGCTATCAGGGACGCTCGCAGATCACCGCACTGGCACGCCTGAACGGCTATCCCGTTGGCGTGTTGGCCAACGATCCCAATTTTCTGGGGGGCTCCTTCAATTATGACGTGGCCGAGAAATTCCAGCGCTTCATCGACATGTGCGACACTTTTCACCTGCCCATCGTCAACTTCGTCGACCAGCCGGGTTTCACCATCGGTATGCAAAGCGAACAGCAAGGCACCATCCGCAAAGGCGTCCGGGCCAGTTTCGCCATCATCCAGGCAACCGTGCCGATGGCCGTCATCTACATCCGAAAATGCTTCGGCGTGGCCGGCGGCGCGCAGAAAAGCGGCCTGCGATTGAGCTGGCGATACGCCTGGCCATCGGCGGTTTGGGGTAACATTCCGGTGGAGGGCGGCGTCTACGCGGCCCACCGCCGTGAAATCGAGGCTGCCGACAACCCGCAAGCCCACCTCGAACGGCTTCAGGAGATGTACCGGGCCGTGGCCTCCCCCTTTCGAACGGCCGAGGCTTCGGTGTCGAGGATATCATCGATCCGGTGCAGACCCGGCCGCTGCTTTGCGAGTGGGTGGAAATGGCCTACCAGGTGGAGAAGAACCAGCTGGGTCCCAAAAAACGGGGCATGCGATGCTGAACGGCCGCACGGTGTTCACCATGGCCCCCCGCTGGGTGCCTGTCTCCCGCAGAAATGAATGGGCCGGATACAGAATCCCGTATCCGGCCCGTTTTGATGACGAAGCGATCTGATTTACAATTTTACCCTTTCTTTACCCCGTCTTTTCTTCATCGCCTTGATTTCCGCGGCCACCGTTTTCCAGCGTTCCCTTTCGACGCGGTTGGCCGTCTTATGCTGTCGATCAGAAAGATACATCATTTCACGTTTCATTTTATGGTAGTTTTCAACTCTGTCCTTGGTAATCTCCCCTTCGATCAAGGCCTGCTGAACGCGGCAGCCAGGTTCATGCATATGGCTGCAATCCGAAAAGCGGCATTCCAAAGCTAGCCTTTCGATGTCCGCAAAGGCGTGTTCCATCCCCCCATCCCCGTCCCAAAAGGCAATCTCCCGGATACCGGGATTATCGATCATCATTCCGCCTTGGGGCATGATGATCAGGTCCCGGCTGGTGGTGGTATGCGTTCCCTTGCCCACGGTTTCGCTGACCGATCCTGTCAACTGGATGGACTTTCCGTATAGACGGTTCACCAGGGTCGACTTGCCGGCGCCCGATGATCCAATCAGGGTACAGGTCTTGCCGGGTGACAGATAGTCTTCCAATTGAACGAGTCCCAACCCGTCCTTTGCGGAGACCAAATGTACCGGAACCCCGAACGCAATGGTTTCAACCTCACGGGTAAACACCTCTGGATGCATATGCAGATCCGCTTTTGTCAAAATGACGGCGGGATTCAGACCGCAGTTGTAGATGAGCGTCAGGCACCTTTCAATGCGCCGCAGGTTAAAATCACGATCCAGACCGCAAACCACAAACACGGTGTCGAGATTCGCCGCGATGACCTGTGCCCGTGTGGGTTGCGCGTTCTCTTTTCCACGCCGGCCTGCAGCGCCCCGGGACAGCACGTTCTTTCTGGGTAGGACATTGGAAATCACATGATCCGTCATGACCACCCAGTCTCCTGCGACGGGATACAAGCCATCCGGTTGATGGTTCAGCCGGCCTGCCACCCGAGCAAGGCGACTCCCTTTTCCTTGACTGACAGAGAAACTATTTTTCCTCACACCGACACTCTGGCCGGTTCGAGCCTGCCATCGGATAGGTTATCCAGGTGCATCTGAAAGAAGGGGGACCACCCCAGCCTTGCCAGCGATGGGATAAGGTCCATTGTCAATGCGCTTTCTGAAGGTTTCATGATGCGTCTTATTCTCCACGTTGTTGTCTCGTGTTTTCTCAATAGCAATCGGTGCATGGCTTCAAGGCCAGTACGGAGAAGGCACTTGAATCACGCATCAACATATTGTAATTTCAGTTAATAATTCGTTACCTGAAAAGAGGACAAGTCTAGCGGAGGGGTTTTGGATGACACCAGCAGGGAAATAGATCCGGTGAGACCAACCGCGTTTGAAAAAAGCGCTTGGGTTGAGGCCTGAGTTGCGACGTCGTTTCCTTGGACCTGCCGCAGGCCCGACAATCGCTCAACGCAGGAGACCCATTATCGAGTTCTGGTCAATCAGCCGCCGCCGTATTCGTCCTCTTGTCGGCAACGATTGACACAATATCCACTATCGTCTTGAACATGAATGCTCCTTTCATTCGCCTAAGCGGTTCCCATGTTGATGGCCGACATTACCACAAAGACAGGCCTCGAAGCTACCCTTTCAGCCTGATGATCAGATCAAACAAGGCAGAATAGACCTGAAAAAGCTGTTTTTCCGTTAAGCGCATACTTGCTCATCGGCGTACGCGCCTGCGCATATCCATCTCGCCGACAAGCTGGTTTCAGCGTTGAACTCGTTGGAGAACCCTCTGGTTGTCGTTTTGGATGACTTCCATACGATTGCGGCGCAGTCTGCCCTGGCCATACTCGCCCGAATGGTTCAATACCTTCCGGATAGGGTTCACCTTGTCATCGTAACCCGCGTGGATCCACCACTGCCGCTGGCGCAGTGGCATGTTCGAAGTTGGATGGGCGTGTTTCGGGCAGCCGATCTTGGTTTTTCCCTACAGGAGGCACAGGCATTTTTCGCACAGACAGCTGGAAGCGTCCTTTCCACCGGCGCCATCAAAAGGATTCACGACCGAACCGAGGGATGGGTCGCCGGCCTTTGGATGACCCGGGTCTCGCTATCCGGTACGGATGACCCCGAACGAGTCGTCCAAGGCATCACGAATAACAATCGCCTGGTGATCGACTTCTTCATGGATTCAGAAAAAAAGCGATGGCCCGCTCTTCTTGTGGCCCACGCCTATGGGAAACTGTTCCATTGGGATTTTAATGGCATGCGCCCTTTGATGGACAATGCCGAGGCTCTGCTGAACAGCTCCGAAACGATAATGTCCGAATCCAGGCGGCAGAAGCTTTTAGGGGATATCGATGCCCAGCGCGGCTTCTATTTCTATTGGCAGGGCGATGTGCAAGCCTCCCTCAAGCATGCCCTCAGGGCGCTGAATGTCTCATCCGAACGCTATCCGTACCTGCACGTTCTGGCGATCATGTACAGTGCCGGCAGCTATGCGATGACGGGCCGGAGGGACAAGGCGCTCCGGTTGCTTGACGAGGCCATGGCAACGGACTGTTCAAGGGGCAGTCGGAATGCCGGCGCGTTCCTTACCGTCCATGCATCCCGGGAATCGGCATATCAAATCCATTCTCGATGGGTTCGAAGAGAAGATATCCACCAAAGATCAAGACCTCGAAACCGTGTCGTTGACCGCAGATCGGCTTTCGGCAGGATTGACCCATCGTGAATTGGACGTTCTGATGTTACTCGCCGAGCGACTCAGCAACAAGGAAATCGCGGATCGACTGTTTATTTCTCCCATAACGGTAAAACGGCACACGGCCAATATCTACCGCAAGTTGAACGTTCATTCTCGCCGCCAGGCGGTTGTCGAGGCCTTCAGACACCATCTGGTTCCTGTGCAATAGTCGTTGAGGCTACGCAGTCCTATCCGCTTTCCCGGTTTTATTAAACTCTGGCTGCACCTTTTCTGCACCTTTTCGGGGGATTGTCTGACTATGACAGCCATGATACTACGCTAATGTGGAGAAGATGGCCTACAATAAAAAAACAGAATTCCTGGTAAGTTATCCAGCCACCTACCGTATCCGCATTTCCGGCCAACCAAGCCAGCACGGGGCCGACTATCTGCAGGGTATGGCGATTGTTACCTTCGAAACCGGGGATCAGGAGACGGTTACCCAAATCATGGGGCAGCTCCCCGACCAGGCGGCCCTGATGGGCATTTTGCAGCATCTGTATAGCTTCGCGATTCCCTTGCCGAGCGTGGAGTGCCTCGATATTTGCAGCCAAAAAGGAGATGCCAAATGAAAAAGTTAGGAACACTGTTCGGATTTTTGGTTCTGGTGCTGACGATGGCTTTGCCGGCCATGGCCAAGGATTACGACTTGGTCATCAACAACGGCCGGGTCATGGACCCTGAGACGAATTTCAATCAGATCGCCAACGTCGGCGTCAAGGACGGTAAGATCGCCGTCATCACAAAGAAAAAGATCACGGGCAAGGAGACCATCGATGCCGAGGGGCTGGTGGTGGCGCCGGGTTTCATCGATACCCAATACCACAGCCAGACGCCGTTCGGCATCAAGATGGCGCTGCGCGACGGCGTGACCTCGGCCCTGGACCTGGAAAACGGCATCCTGAATACGGCCGAGTGGTACGACGGCAAAGTCGATCGCTGGCAGGTCAACTACGGCGCCACGGTTGGTCTCGCATTCGTGCGCATGATCGTACATGACGGCCTCAAAATCGAGGGCGCCTTGGACACCCCGATCGGCTCGCCACTCATTGCTAAAGCGGCTGCCGACGGCGTTCCCGGTTGGTCGGTCACGCGTAGCAGTATCGATCAGATGAACCGGATCATGGCCCGGATCGACGAAGAGCTGCGCCAGGGTGCGCTGGGTGTGGGTGGCCTATATGGCCAAAGGCGTCACCACCTATGAAATGTATGCTGTTCAACGCACCGCCGCGCGTTACGGTCGGTTGAGCGACTTCCACCATCGTTTCCACATCAGTGCTCAAACACCGACCGAGGCACCGCTGGGTTTCGACGAGGTGTTCACCAATGCCTTCCTGACCGACGCCCCGCTGCTGATCGCGCACGACAACGACTATGGCTGGTGGGAGATCGAAGAGAAATTGCAGCTGGCCCGTAAAAGATGGTGGAATTATTTCTTTCCGCCAGCCTTAACATTGATCGAGGCATAAATATAAAGTTAACAAGGAGATGGGACAACAGTACGGCCACCTTGTAAAAGACAAGATCATCGCCACGCGTGATGTCTGGAAGAAGATTTTCATAGACTCCGAGGCACTTACCTATGAGAGTATTCTAAAAGTAATCGGCAAGCCATTCTACACTTCCGCGCCGAAGACTTTAAAGGACCTTTATGAGGGGATCGCCGATACATCCGGGCTCAAACTCGAAGAAGTGGTCATCATGGATAATTGGCGCCCGCTTGTGCTACTAGGCAGGGCAAACCGTCGAAACCTTTTACGTTTCTTGATGCCGGAGTGAAGTAAGGGCCTCGGGATATGCGCCACGGCAAAATTGTGTTGCCTGATTTTTTCATAGGACAAACGGGCTTACGACGCGTTCACCTCTGGAGAGTTGGGGGTTGACGTCTCGGCTTCCGCACTAACGAAAGGCGGCCCATGAAAAGTCTGATGGTGATCACCGATGCGCAATACGCCGGGACGATGATCGAATGTTTCGGGCGGTTGTCAGGTCCCCGTTTTGGACCTGTGACGGTGCTGTGCTGTTTCACGGGCCACCCCATCGAACCCATGACCCCGTTGACCCAGGAACGCCTAATCAGCGGAGAGGGGCTCCTGCGAGCGGTGCATCAGGCGTTGAAGGCGTCCGGCGACGGGCTTCAGGATGTCGATATCGCGTATCTGAGGGATCCCGACCCGGTGGCGTCGGTACTCAAAACGATCGATGCGCATGCCTTCGACTGCCTGATCATCGGCACCGAGGGCCGCATCGGAGAAACGTACCAGGATGCCTCTTTTGCCGAAAGACTGTTTCGGTTTGCCCCATGTGAAACCCTGCTGATAGACGCCGTTCCCTCGGGTTCCATCGAGAAACGTCGCATCCTGGTTCCCATGGGCGCTTCGATGACCAAGGACTCTTTATCGTTTGCCCTGGATCTGGCGCATCAAGGCGGAACCGTCGTGCCCCTGCTGGTGGGGCCGGCGTTCGGAACCGACGCCCGGGCAACGGCCCGCAAGGAGCTGGAGTTGAAACTGCGCGAAATCGGAATCGACATATCCGACAAATTCGCACCGGATGTCATTGTTGCCGCCAATACCATGCAGGGACTGGTGCGGGCCTTGCGTCCCGACGACACCATGTTGATTACAGCATCCAGTGTGCAGGTGCTGCATCGATTTCATCAATTGTGGAATGAAAAAAAGTGCCGGCGTCAGCCAGGGGCACCGTCGCGGTTTACAGCCCGGCCCGCCGGGAACGCATTGACGCCTTGCGGGACTGGCAGTCCAGATACTTGCCGAAACTCAATGCCACCGAACGCGTGCGCGTATTCGACATGTTGTTGGCCGGAGCCCGCTTCAGTCCCGATTTTCTGATCATGATGGGTATGGCCACAGCCATCGCCGCGCTGGGTCTGCTGCAAAATTCCGGAGCCGTGGTCATCGGTGCCATGCTGGTGGCACCACTGATGAGTCCCCTGATCGGGGTAGGCTTTGCCCTGGTCCAGGGCAACATCAGGCTTTTCAATCTCTCCATACGCAGCATCGTCGGTGGCATTGGTATCGGATTCTGCCTGTCTGTTCTGATCGGTTTCCTCAATCCCAACGAGGATTTCACGGCGGAAATAATCGCCCGCACCACACCCGAAATACGGGATCTGCTGGTTGCCTTCATTTCCGGGGCAGCGGCAGCCTATGCCTTTGCCCGGCCGAATCTCGCGGGGGCACTGGCCGGCGTGG
>NZ_BBCC01000191.1 GCF_001311845.1 Desulfosarcina cetonica JCM 12296
CCTGGGTGCCCATCGCCTCTTGACAATTCTGTCCACGACCCATTAGATTACCTCCCTTCCGCTTTTTTGAAGGGCCCGGCGGCCCTTCTTCCTGGTTTTCATTCATCGGCGATGAATGCCCCCCAACCGGAGAAGGAGAAAAGATCATGGTCGAATTCAAGTACGCAGATCTGTTGCCCCTCGGCGACGACGATACCCCCTATCGGCAATTGACCACCGAGCATGTCTCGACCGCCGCATTTGAGGGCCGGACTGTGCTCAAAGTGGCGCCCGAGGGGTTGACGCTGCTGGCCGAAACGGCATTCCGGGATGTCTCGCATCTGTTGCGGCCCGGGCACCTGGCCCAATTGGAGAAGATCCTCAAAGACCCGGAGAGTTCGGCCAACGACCGTTACGTGGCCCTGGAAATGCTGAAGAATGCGGTGATTTCCGCCGAGATGGAATTCCCCATGTGCCAGGATACCGGCACGGCGATCGTCATGGGCAAGAAAGGGCAGCAGGTCTGGACCGGCAGCCGCGACGAGGAGGCCCTCGCCAGAGGCGTGTTCAACGCCTACACCCAGGGCAACCTGCGCTATTCCCAGAATGCGCCGCTCTCCATGTACGACGAGAAGAACACCGGATGCAACCTGCCGGCCCAGGTGGAGATCTATGCCACGCCGGGCGATGCCTACAAATTTCTTTTTATCGCCAAGGGCGGCGGCTCGGCCAACAAGACCTACCTGTATCAGGAAACCAAGGCGGTCCTCAATCCGGGCACGCTCGTGGATTTTCTGACCGCCAAGATGAAAACCCTGGGTACGGCGGCCTGCCCGCCCTACCACCTCGCCGTGGTGGTGGGCGGAACCTCGGCGGAGTTCAACCTCAAGACCGTCAAGCTCGCCTCGGCCGGCTACCTGGACAGCCTGCCCGTCGCGGGTAGCGAGAGCGGCCATGGTTTCCGTGATCTGGAAATGGAAAAAACCCTGTTGGTGCGGGCCCAACAACTGGGCATCGGGGCCCAGTTCGGCGGGAAATACTTCTGTCATGATATCCGGGTCGTGCGCCTGCCGCGCCACGGCGCTTCCTGTCCCATCGGCATCGGCGTCAGTTGCAGCGCCGATCGTAACATCAAGGCCAAGATTACGACCCAGGGCATTTTCCTGGAGCAGCTGGAAACCGACCCGGCCCGTTATCTTCCCGAGCCGGCGGGTGACGAAACGGATGCCGTGGCCATCGACCTCAACCAGCCCATGGACAGGATCCGGGCCATTTTGACCCAATATCCGGTGGCCACGCGGTTGAAGCTCTCCGGCAAGATTATCGTGGGACGGGACATCGCCCACGCCAAGCTCAAGGAACGCCTGGACAGCGGCCAGGGGTTGCCCCAGTATCTGAGAGACCACATCATTTACTACGCCGGCCCGGCCAAGACGCCGGCCGGATGCGCCTCCGGTTCTTTCGGCCCCACAACGGCCGGCCGCATGGACGCCTATGTGCCCCTCTTCCAGTCCCACGGTGCCTCCATGGTCATGCTGGCCAAGGGCAACCGCTCCAAGGCGGTCACGGACGCGTGCAAGAAGTACGGCGGGTTCTATCTGGGGTCGATCGGCGGGCCGGCCGCCCGCCTGGGCAAGGAGTGCATCACCTCGGTGGAGGTGCTCGAGTATCCCGAGCTGGGCATGGAGGCGATATACATGATCACGGTCAAGGATTTCCCGGCCTTCATTCTCGTGGACGACAAAGGCAACGACTTTTTCGAAAAACTGCTGTAGGGATCCCGTAGACCGGGCCACCTTGCCAAGGGGACTTTGCCAGGTGGCCCGGTGATCATGGGTCCAGGGCCTTGTCGGCAATCATCTGGTCGACACATTCAATGTGCTGCTTCATGGCCCGGTGGGCCGTCTCCGGGTCACCCGCCTGAATGGCCCGATAAATTTCCCGATGTTGCTCGGGGACCGTCCGCATCTCGGCCGGGTCCGTGTACAGATCGGCCATGTCGACCCGTACCTCGGTGAAGAGATAGTCGTAGACGTTTTTCATCATCAAGACTTGCAGGCGGTTTTGCGTGGCATAGGCGATGGCCATGTGAAAGGAGACGTCCGCCTCGGTGCTCAAGCGGCCGGCCTCGATCTCGTGCTCGAGTTCCTCAATGCTTTTTTCCATGAACTGCAGGTCTTTCTCCTGGGCACGCACGGCGGCCAAGGCCGCTGCATTGCATTCAAGTCCCAAACGAACTTCCAGGACATCGATCAAAGAGGCGTTTTGACTTTCGACCATGGAGGCCAGGAGACTTTGCTTCCGTGATTCGGGTGAACGCACGAAAGTGCCCTGGCCCTGTCGCTGTTCCAGAATTCCCATGATGACCAGCTTGTTGATGGCATCCCGAACCGAGGTGCGACTGACACCGAAGGCCGTTGCCATCTCCCGTTCGGTGATGATTTTTTCGCCGGCCTTGAATTGGCCGCGAAAAATCAGTTCGCGCAGTTGGTCGAAGACTTGGTCGGAAATGCGTTTGGGCTTGATGGGCTTGATGGGCAAGGGCATAGTGGCTTTGTCGCTCCGTTTGGAATAATGGTAGTACCAATTTATTGTTACCTAATACAGCTATGCTGTAGCTGTCAAGCCTATTCTGGATGCTGTTTACATCGCATTATATTGGATAATGGCGTTCTTTCTGCTTGACAGCGGATTTTTCTTTTGGGTATGAATGGTCAAACCAATATTTATTGGTTTATGGTATGCCAGTAGAACGGGTAAGCCCATCGGCAGGAATGCATTGGCGGGCGCCTTTCCCGGCTGGCCTTTTTTTATATCGAGGCGGTTTTAGGGCCGCCGTGCAAAAGGAAAGCAGGTAATCCATATGGAAGGTCTTGATGCACTTTTCAATCCGTCATCGGTGGCGGTGGTCGGTGCCTCCGGCACGCCGGGAAAAGTCGGCCATGATATCTTCGTCAACATTCTCAAGGGCGGGTTTACCGGGACCCTCTATCCGGTCAATCCCAGGGCCAAATCCATCTCCAGTGTGCGCGCCTACGCCACTATTCAGGATATTCCCGATCCCATCGAACTGGCCATCATCATTTTGCCGCCGCGGCAGGCGGAAACCGCCATTGAACAAGCCATCGCCAAGGGCGTCAAGGCGGTGGTCATCGTTTCCGCGGGATTCAAGGAGGTCGGCGGAGAGGGCCTGGAGATCGAACGGCGCATCGTGGCCATGTGTCGCGAGGCCGGGGTGCGCGTGGTCGGTCCCAACTGCCTGGGCGTGATCAACCCCATGACCGACGTTTGTCTCAACGCCAGTTTTTCGGGCCGCATGCCCAAGCCCGGCAATATCTCGTTCATTTCCCAGAGTGGCGCCTTGTGTACGGCCGTTCTGGATTTCGCGGCGGACAAGGACTTCGGCTTCTCCAAGTTCATTTCCATCGGCAACAAGGCCGACGTGGACGAGCTGGATCTCTTGCGTTACTTCCACGCCGATCCCGAAACCGAGGTCATCATGCTTTACATCGAGGAACTCCAGCGGGGACCGGAGTTCATCCAGGCGGTCAAGGAGATTACCGGTGGCGATCGGCCCACGCCGGTTTTGGCCATCAAGTCGGGCCGCACCAGTGCCGGGGCCCAGGCGGCCGCCTCCCATACCGGTTCACTGGCCGGCAGCGAGGCGGTCTACGAGGCGATCTTCATCCAGAGTGGCATTATCCGTGTGGATTCGATCAATGAGCTGTTCGATTTCGGAACGGCCTTCGCCTATAAAAATGAAAGTGCCCTGGGCAAGATGCGGCGCAAGGTGCCCATGGGCAACCGCGTGGCCATCGTTACCAATGCCGGCGGCCCCGGCATTGTGGCCACGGACATGACCATCCATTCGGGGTTGGAACTGGCCACGTTCAGCGAAGAGACTGTGGAGTCCCTGAAAAGCCATCTGCCCCAGACGGCCAATTTCCACAATCCGGTGGATGTCATCGGTGATGCGGCCCAGGATCGTTATGAAAACGCGCTGGGCGCCGTGATCAAGGACGAGGGGGTGGATGGCGCGATCGTGATCCTGACCCCCCAGAGCATGACCAACGCCATCGGCACGGCCGAAGCCATCGTGCGCATCGCCCGGCGTTCGCACAAGCCGATCCTGTGTTGCTTCATGGGGATCATCGATGTTTCCGCAGGCGTCAAGTACCTGCAGGAACATGGGGTGCCGGTCTATCGGTTTCCCGAAAGCGCGGCCAAGACCTTTGGCGCCCTGTACCGCTATTCGCGCTGGCTCAACCGTCAGCAGCTGGCGCCGTTTCCGGTCAAGCACGACAAGGCGCGCGCCGATGAGATCATTGCCGACGCCTGGAACGGGGGCAGCGCTATATCGGTGAGATCGGCGGCACCGAACTGCTCAAGTGTTACGGCTTCAACGTATTGCCCACCGAGCTGACCACCAGTGCCGAGGCCGCCGGCGATGCCGCCGAGAAGATGGGCTACCCGGTGGTGATGAAAATCGTATCGCCCCAGATCATTCACAAATCCGATGCCGGTGGCGTGCTGGTCGGTCCGGACAGTCGGGCGGCGGTCGTGGCCGGCTACACGACCATCGTGGAGAATGCCAAACGCTTCAACCCCGACGCCGAGATCACCGGGGTGCTGATCCAGCGCCTGGCGCCCAAGGGGCTCGAGGTGATCCTGGGCATGAGCCGTTATCCGATTTTCGGCCCCCTGATCATGTTCGGCATCGGCGGCGTTTTGTGGAAGTCTTTCAGGACGTGGCCTTCCGCCTGGCGCCCCTGACGCGCAACGGCGCCCGCAATATGGTGCGCAGCATCAAAGGTCACAAGCTCCTCAGCGGCTTCCGGGGGAGCCCGAAAACCGATATCGCCACCATCGAGCGCATGTTGGTGGGGCTTTCCGATCTGGTCATGGACCATCCGGAGATCAAGGAACTGGACATCAACCCGCTTCTCGTTCACCCGGAAGGCGAGGGGGTGACCGTGGCCGACTGCCGTTTTATTCTCGAAACACCGGCATAGATGGCGATTCCGCAAAAAGCGCTTTCCCCTTTTTGATAAAGTCGATATTGTAGGAAGCCACATTTTAGCATGCGCATGGGGCGGGTCGTCTGCAGTGGAAGGATCGCAAGGAAAATTTTATCGGGGAATGCTTTTTCTTTCATGAAGGAGGTGGATGATGGGACGGTCTCTTTATTGGGCTGATGGATATGTCGAGAAAAAACGGACCGCCCAGGAGGCGATCGCCTTGATTCGGCCGGGTCAGCGGGTTTTTATCGGCAGCGCCGCCGGTGAGCCCCAGGCCCTGGTCAGGGCGCTTTCCGGCGCCTCCATGCGACTCAGCGGATTGGAAATCGTGCGGCTGATGAGCCGCGAAACCACCTCTCTTTCCGAAATCGCCGACAAGACCCGCGATCACAGCCTCAATATCCGGACCATCTATCTGGGTTCGGCGGACACCGAAGGGATCGCCCGCTACATGCGGTTTATCACCCCGATCAATATGTCGGAGGTCCCCGGCCTGTTCCTGTCCCGCAAGATGCCGATTCACGTGGCCCTGATCCAGGTCTCGCCGCCCGACGATTTCGGCTGGATGAGCCTGGGGGTGTCGGTGGACGTTTGCATGGCCGCGGCCCAGAGTGCCGATCTGGTGATTGCCCAGGTGAACCCGCGGATGCCGCGGACCATGGGCCAGAGTTTCATTCATGTGAACAACATCCATGTTCTCGTGGAGCATGAGGAACCCCTGTTGGCCGTGGACCTGCGTAAACGCTCCGGCGCGGCCGAGTGGATCGGCAAGCACATCGCCCGTTTCGTCGAGGACGGGTCCACCATTCAGATCGGCCTGGACGCCGCTTCCCAGGCCACCATCAAGGGCCTGGCCGAGAAGAACGACCTGGGTTTTCACTCCCAGTACATCACCGATGACGTCATGCACCTGTATGCCAAAGGCGTCATCACCAATCGCAGGAAAGGCATCAACGAGGGCAAATTGGTGGCCTCGTGTGCCATTGGCAGCCATAACCTCTATGAATTTCTGCACGATAATCCGGGCGTGGATTTCCGACCCTCGGACTATGTCAACGATCCCTTTGTGATCGGCCAGCACCATCGCATGGTCTCCATGAACGTGGCCCATACCATCGACCTTACCGGTCAGGTAGCCGCCGAGGCATCGGAACACACCTTTTTTGCCGGGGTGTCCGGCATTCCCGATTTCGTGCGCGGAGCCAAACGCTCCAAGGGCGGCAAATCGATCCTGATGCTCTATTCGGCGTCCAAGGACGGCAAACGCAGTCATATCGTGCCTTCCCTGGGGGACACCCCCGTGGTGGTGCCGCGTGGCGACGTGCAATACGTGGTTACCGAATACGGAGCCGTCAACCTGTTCGGCAAGAGTCTCCAGGAACGGGTGCTGGCCATGATCGAGATCGCCCATCCGGATCATCGCGAGTGGCTTTTCAATGCCGCCAAGGAGGCCCGTCTGATCGGCAGCGAGCGGACCCTGGGCGAGGCCACCCGGGGCATTTATCCCATCCACCTGGAAGAGACCCTTCTCCGCGACGGCGAAGAGATCACCATCCGGCCGTCCAAGCCGGTGGATGAGCGTCGCATTCAGGAACATTACTACTCCCTCGACCGGAAGGATGTGCAGCTGCGTTTTTTCCACGACAAGAGCAGCTTCGACCGCAGCGACGTGGAGACCCGTTCGCAAATTGACTACATCAAGGATCTGACCCTGGTGGCGGTCGTGGGGGAGTTCGGTTTCGGCAAGGTGATCGGCGTGGGCGAATACCTGCTGCTGATCGAAAGCAACATCGCCGAAGTGGCCTTCTCCATTTCCAAGGCTTACCAGGGCAAGGGGCTGGGCAAACTGTTCATCCGCAAACTGGCCCGCGCCGCCCGGGAAAATGGCATTTCCGGGCTGGTGGCCTACACCGCTCCCCAGAACAAGGCCATGATCAATTTGTTCAAGACCATGCCCTATAAGGTGAAAACGACTTTTGACGGTGAGTCTTTGATGCTCAAATGCCGCTTCGATGAGCTGGCTGACCCGGTGAACGGATAATCTACCCATCGAATACTGCTGGTCTTGGTCGGCTACCGAATGGCCTTGCCGATGTCGACGACCGGCCGCGGAAGGTCTTTTGCGGAAGCCGGAATTTCATGTGGAGTTGATATGATTTAAAGCAAATACAGTATGATATCCTTATGGCGGATGCGGATTAACGGGGTTCAATTTATTCTTGCCATTTTGGTTTCATTGTGTCTAATATGCTTCTTTCCCTGAAAACCGACAGGGTTGATACCTGATGCGATGCCGCAACACCCCCTCTTTTTGCGGTTGGTCCAAATCCGTTGTCCGCAGCCGTGTCCTCGGTCGGACCCCCCCATCTTAACTAGTACGAAGGAGCAGCTATGGCAAAAAAAATGAAAACGATTGACGGGAACACTGCAGCCGCTCATGTGGCTTACGCCATGAGTGAGGTGGCCGCCATCTACCCCATCACCCCTTCCTCGCCCATCGGGGAAATTTGTGATGAGTGGGCGGCCAATGGCCTCAAGAACATCTTTGGCCAGACGCTGCTGGTGCGCCAGCTGCAGAGCGAAGCCGGAGCGGCGGCGGCGGTCCACGGCTCCCTGGCCGCGGGATCGCTGACTTCCACCTACACCGCCTCCCAGGGGCTGCTCTTGATGATCCCCAACATGTATAAGATGTCCGGCGAGCTGCTGCCCGGTGTCCTGCATGTGACGGCAAGAGCCATTGCCGCCCACGCGCTCTCCATTTTTGGCGATCATCAGGACGTCATGGCCGTTCGCCAGACCGGCTTTGCCTTGCTGGCCTCCGCGTCTGTCCAGGAAGTGATGGACTTGGGGCTGGTGGCCCACCTGGCCGCCATCGACAGCTCTGTGCCCTTCGTGCACTTTTTCGACGGTTTCCGGACCTCCCATGAGATCCAGAAAATTGAGCTGATCGATTACGCGGACATGGCCAAGCTGGTCAACATGGAGGCTTTGGAGAATTTCCGTAGCCGCGCCACCAACCCCGAGGCTCCGGAGTTGCGCGGAACCGCCCAAAACCCGGACATCTACTTCCAGGGCCGTGAAGCCGTCAATCCCTTTTATCAGGAAGTGCCGGACACGGTTGCCGACTACATGAAGAAGGTTTCGGCCCTGACCGGCCGCAAATACAACCTCTTCGACTATGTGGGCGATCCCAATGCCGACCGCGTGATCATCTCCATGGGCTCCTCCTGCGAGACCATCGAGGAGGTCGTGGATTATCTCAACGCCCGCGGCGAATCCGTGGGGCTGGTCAAGGTACGCCTCTTCCGGCCCTTCTCGGCCCAGCACCTGCTGGCGGCCATTCCGGCCACCGCCTCGCGCATTACCGTGCTCGACCGCACCAAGGAACCCGGCGCCCTGGGCGACCCGCTGTATCAGGATGTCTGTACCGCCTTCATGGAACGCGGCGAGATGCCGACCATCGTCAACGGCCGTTACGGGCTGGGCTCCAAGGAGTTCAACCCCTCCATGGTCAAGGCCGTGTTCGACAACATGAATGGCATGGTGCCCAAGAATCACTTCACCGTGGGCATCATCGACGATGTCTCCCATACCAGCCTGGAGGTGGAGGGCGGCTTTGACGTGGCGCCCGAGGGCACCGTGCAGTGTAAGTTCTGGGGGCTCGGGGCCGATGGAACCGTGGGCGCCAACAAAAGCGCCATCAAGATCATCGGCGACAACACCGACATGTACGCCCAGGCCTATTTTGCCTACGATTCCAAGAAATCGGGCGGCGTGACGATCTCCCATCTGCGTTTCGGCAAGACCCCCATCCAGTCCACCTATCTGATCGACAGCGCCGACTACATCGCCTGCCACAACCCATCCTATGTCCACAGCTATGAGGTCCTCGAGGGCATCAAGGCGGGCGGCACCTTCATGCTCAACAGCCCCTGGAGCCTGGAGGAGATGGAAGAACGGCTGCCGGCGGCCATGAAACGTACCATTGCGCGCAAGAAGCTCAAATTCTACAACATCGACGCGGTGAAAATCGCCGGTGAAGTGGGCTTGGGCGGGCGCATCAACATGATCATGCAAACCGCTTTCTTCAAGGCGGCCAACGTGATCCCCGTGGACGACGCCATCGCCTACCTGAAGGACCAGATCAAGAGCATGTTCGGCAAGAAGGGCGACAAGATCGTCAACATGAACAATGCCGCCGTGGACAAGACCCTGGATCACCTGGTGGAAGTGCCGGTGCCGGCCAGTTGGGCCGATGCCGGGACGGGTGCCGCGGCCGCGACCGACGATCCCGAGTGGGTGACCGAGGTGATGCGGCCCATGCTGGCCCAGCAGGGCGACAAACTGCCGGTGAGCGCCTTCTCGCCGGATGGTATTTTCCCCGTGGGGACCACCCAGTACGAGAAACGCGGCGTGGCCATCAACGTGCCCGAATGGATCATGGAAAACTGCATCCAGTGCAACCAGTGCTCCATGGTCTGTCCGCATGCCGCCATCCGTCCGGTATTGCTCACCGATGAAGAGTTGGCCAACGCCCCCGAGGGGTTCACGGCCAAACCCGCCATGGGCAAGGAACTCAAGGAATACAAATTCCGCATCCAGGTGTTTAGCGAGGATTGCATGGGCTGCGGCAACTGTGCCGACATCTGCCCGGCCAAGAAACCGGCCCTGGTGATGAAACCCCTTGGCACCCAGCTCGACACGCAGGTGCCCAACCAGCGCTTTGCCTCCAGCCTGCCGACCCGTGAGGGCCTGGTGGGCCGCAACACGGTCAAGGGCAGCCAGTTCTACCAGCCGCTGCTCGAGTTCTCCGGTGCTTGTGCCGGTTGTGGCGAAACGCCCTATGCCAAGCTGCTCACCCAGCTTTTCGGCGAACGCATGGTGATCGGCAACGCCACCGGGTGTACCTCCATTTGGGGCGGTAGCGCGCCGTCGATTCCCTACTGTGTCAATGCCGAAGGGTGTGGCCCCACCTGGGGCAACTCCCTGTTCGAGGATCCGGCCGAGTTCACCTACGGCATGTTCCTCGGCGCCCTGCAGCAGCGCAAGCAGCTGACCGAACTCGTCACCCAGGCGCTGGCCAGCGACATCGATGAGGAACTCAAGGCGGCCATGCAGGGTTGGCTGGACAACATGAAAGATGCCGAAGGCTCCAAAAAATACGGCGACCAGATCCGGGAACTGATTTTCTCCTATACGGGTGATCCGCTGCTGGACAAGATCGACAGCCTTTCGGCCCACTTCACCAAGCGGTCCTACTGGATCTTCGTTGGTGACGGGTCGGCCTACGACATCTCCTTTGGCGGTATCGACCACATCCTGGCTTCGGGCGAGGATATCAACGTGATGGTTTATGACACCGAGGTCTACTCCAACACCGGCGGTCAGAGCTCCAAGGCCACGCCCACGGGCTCGGTGGCCAAATTCGCCGCGTCCGGCAAGAAGACCGCCAAGAAGGACCTGGGCGCCATAGCCATGACCTATGGGTATGTCTACGTGGCCAACGTGGGCATGGGCGCCAACAAGCAACAACTGGTCAAGGCCTTTACCGAGGCGGAAGGTTACGATGGCCCCTCCCTGGTCATGGCCTATGCCCCTGCATCAACCACGGGATCAAAAAGGGCATGGGCAAGAGCCAGGAAGAGACCAACCTGGCCGTCAAGAGCGGTTACTGGCCGCTGTATCGCTACAATCCGACGCTCAAGGACGAGGGCAAGAATCCCTTTAGCCTGGATTCCAAGGCACCGGACGGCAGCCTGCAGGAGTTCCTGGCCGGTGAAGTGCGGTATGCCTCCCTGCAGAAGCTTTTCCCCGACGAGGCCCAGCGGCTGCACAAACGCCTGGAGCCGAATTCAACGCGCGTTACGCCAAAATGAAAAAGATGGCCGAGGCCGAATATCAGCCCGTGGAAGCCACCGGTGAGCTGGCCGCTCCGTCAGAGGACGGGGATGCCTGCACGCTGGCCGGCACCGCCGAGCACGCCGGCCGCTCCGGGGCGGATGACGCCTGCGACGACGGCAGGGCCGGAAAATAGCCCCTGCCTTATAAATGGATCATTTTAACGGGTCGCGCCATCCACAGGATGGGCGGCCCGTTCCGGTTGTATGTCTGTACCGATGGGGTCAACGATAGGAGATTCGTACCATGGACGACCAGCAGCTGAAAACCCTGATTGACGGGATCCGCAGCGGCGATGTCAGCACGGCCGCCGCGCTTGAGCGCCTCAGGAAGCTGCCCTTCGAGGATCTGGGATACGCCAAGGTGGATCACCACCGTTGTCTGCGCAACGGCGTGCCGGAGGTGATCTACTGCCAGGGCAAGACCGTCGACCAGATCAAGGGCATTGTCGAACGGATGATGCCGTACCATACCAACATCCTGGCCACCCGCGCCGACGCCTCGGTGTACGCGGCGATCCGCGGCCTCACCGACGACTGCCGGTACCACGACATGGCGCGCGCATCGTGGTGAT
>NZ_BBCC01000192.1 GCF_001311845.1 Desulfosarcina cetonica JCM 12296
CCCACTTGCGCGGCACGGCCATCTGGGCGGCGACGCCCATCGTCACCGCCGACATGCGGCCCCGCCTGACGGCCTGCCTCACCGACACGGCCCCCCTGCGGCTCTACCGGGAAATGCGGATCACCGAGGTCATGGTGGCCGATCTGGCCCGGGCAGCGCTGGACCATCTCTGAGGAATCATCGTGTTTGAATAAGCGTGCGCTTTAAGCCGCCTGGCAGAAAAAATCTGTCACATCTATACGCAATGAGGGGAAGCAAATGACGAGAAATTCGATGCTGTGGGTTCTCACCGGCCTCTTTCTGGGAGGTGTCGCATGCACCGGGTGCGCATCCAAAAACACCTATCGCTACGAAACCATCCATCAGGATTATGCCGGCTACGCCTGCCACCTGAGCAAGACGTCCGCTGATCAAGCGGCCGCCGCTTCGGCCTGCCGCATCGACCGCCGCCTGACCCTGGCGGAAGTGCTCGATATCGCCCAGACCAACAATCCGGACCTGTTGATGGCCGCGGCCCGCATCGAGCGCGCCCGGGCCACGCTGGCCAAATCGGCCGCGCCTTTCTACCCCCAGGTGACGCTCACCACCGAATACACGCAGGGCGACGCCCCGTCAGCCTATCTTTTTAAAGCCATCGACCAACGCAAACTGCCGCAAGCCACCGTCGACTTCAACCATCCGGGATGGTTCGAGAATTATGAAAGCGGTGCCAGCCTGGGCATTAACCTCTTTAACGGCGGCCGTGACACCCTCAACCGGGAAATCGCCAAAACAGGGGTCACCCTCTCCGAACTGGACCGCAACGGCATCAAGAATCAGGTGATGGCCACCGCCATCGGAACCTACTACAACATCCTGGCCGCCGCCAAATACACCCGCGTGGCCCAGGAGGCCCTCAACACGACCCAGTCCCAGCTGGATATCATGGATGTGCGCTATCGTTCGGGAGCAGCCTTGAAAACCGACTTGCTTTCCCTGCAGGTCCGCATGGCCGAATCCGAGGAGCTGCTGCTGCAGAGCCGCAACCGCCATCGCCTGGCCCAGGCCGCCCTGGCCGAACTCCTCGGCGTCGAACCGGACATGCCCTTCGCCATCGCCGAGGATCCGGCCTATGCCGTCCAGATTCCGCAGGACCCGGCTTCTGCCGAGGGATACGCCCTACTCCATCGGCCCGAGCTGGCCAGTGCCCGGGAGAAGCTGCGTCAATCGCGCATGGCCCTGGATGCCGCCCGGGCCGGCTATCTGCCCCGGCTGGACTTCATGACCCGCTACTATGTGGACGACCCGGCGATGAAGTACAGCACCGAGCGGGACAACTGGACCGCCGGCCTCTACCTCAGCTGGAAGATCTTCGACGGATTCGCCACGCACAACGAACGCAAGGAGGCCCTGGCCCAACTGCAGGAGGCCATGGCCGGGGACCGCAAGGCGCTTCTGGCGGTCAAGTTCGACGTCAAGCGGTCGTATTTCAATCTCGATGAAGCCGAAAAGCGCCTCAAGGTGGCCACATCCAATGTCAAGACCGCCGATGAAACCTTCCGGTTGGTCAAGCGCCAATACGAAGGCGGTGCCGCCAACATCACCCGCTACCTGGAGGCCGAACTGGCCTACAACCAGGCCCGCATTCGCGAAACCACGGCCTATTTCGATCGCGAGAAGGCCCGCGCCCAGATCGCCCGGGCCATCGGCCACTGGACCGGCCCGGCCGGAACCAGGCGCGCTGAAACCAACTGACATGCCCTCGGGGCGGAAGCGGATCCGGTTTGGCTAACGCCCCATTCCGATCATCACCCGCACCAGGCCGGCCAGCACCAGCATGCCGGCCATGCCGCCGAAAAAGAGCGCCACGAACCAGAGCCACTGGCGCTGTTTTTCGGAGATGGGCTTTTCAAATCGCCGCTTAGTAGGCCGCATCATGCTCGTGGGACGCCTTGCCCCGGAACACCCAGAAGCAGTAACCCGTGTAGGCCAGGATGATCGGCAGCAAAATAACGGTCCCCACCAGCAGCATGGACTGGGACTCGGGCGCGGCGGCGGCATGCCGGAAGGTGACCTTGAAAGGGACCAGCCAGGGCCAGGTGCTCACCCCGATGCCGATGTAGTTCATCAAAAAAATGCCCAGGGTCAACAAAAAGGGTCGGTATTCCCGCACGCCGCCACGCAGGTCCCGCCATAGGAGGATGAAAAAGATCACCGACAGGACCGGCATGGGCTGCAGGAAATAGAAATTGGGCAGGCTGAACCAGATCTGTTTGATGGCGGCGTTCATCAGCGGCATGGTCAGGCTCACCAGCCCCATGAAAAGCGCCACGACAACCATCAGGTAGCGGGCACATCGCCTGGCCCAGGCCTGGGTCTCACCCTCGGTTTTCATGATCGTCCAGGTGGCGCCCAGCAGGCTGTACCCGGTGACCAGGGCCACGCCGGTCATGAGGCTGAAGGGGGTCAGCCAGTCGAGCGGGCCGCCGGCAAAATGGCGTCCATCCACATGGATGCCATGCACGAAGGTCCCCAGGACCATCCCCTGCATGAAGGTGGCCACCAGGGAGCCGCCGTGAAACGAAAAATCCCAGATCCGTTGGGAGCGTCCCGTGGCCTTGAACCGGAACTCGAAGGCCACGCCCCGGAAAATCAGGCCCAGCAGCATGAGAATAATGGGAATGTAGAAAGCCGGCATGAGAATGGCGTAGGCCAGGGGAAAGGCGGCGAACAGGCCACCGCCCCCCATCACCAGCCAGGTTTCGTTGCCGTCCCAAAAAGGGGCCACCGAGTTCATCATGCGGTCCCGGCACTGGTCTGTCGGCGCAAAGGGAAAAAGAATGCCCATCCCCAGGTCGAAGCCGTCCAAGAGGATGTACATGAGGATGGACGTGGCGATCAGCACATACCAGATAAGCGGCAAATTCAGAGAATTCTCGAAACTAAACATCTTTTCCTCCTGTCTGGGCGCCATGTCCGTCACCAGGGGCGGCTTCTTCACGCCGTGGCTGCCATAGGCGTCGTCCTCCATGGACGCGCTGTCCGGTCCCTTGCCGATAATGGTGAGAATATAATAGGCCGCCGCGGTGAACAGCAGCCCATAGGTCAGTACAAAGGCGGTCAACGACGTGGCCACGGCCCCGCCGACAACGGGTGAAATCGTCTCCGACGTCCGCATCACCTGATAGACGATAAAGGGCTGCCGTCCGACCTCGGTAACGAACCAGCCGGAAACGACGGCCACGAAGCCGGCCGGCGTCATGGCCGTGCACCATAGGTGGAACCAGCGCGTAGTGAACAGTTCCCGGCGAATGTACAGCACCAGGGCCACCAGGCCCGTGGCGATCATCAACATGCCCAGCCCCACCATGATCCGGAAAGTCCAGAACACCATGGCCACCGGTGGGCGGTCGGCCCGCGCCCAGTTTTTCAGCCCCCTGACCTCACCATCGAGGCTGTGGGTGAGAATAAGGCTGGAGAGTTTGGGAATCTTGACTTCGAACCGGTTGCATTCGGCGAGCTGATCCGGCCAGGCGAACAGGCGCAGAGCGGCACCGCGCTCGGTGTTCCAGATGCCCTCCATGGCGGCGACCTTTACCGGTTGATGTTCAAAGGTGTTCAGGCCGTGCATGTCGCCGAAAAGCAGTTGCAGGGGGGCCACGAAGATGGCCATGATCATGGCCATGCCCAGCATGATGCGCGCGTGCCGCTCATGCAGGCCGCGCCACAGGTAGTACCCGCCGATGCCGCCCACCACGAACGCCGTGGTCAGGTAGGCGCCGGTCACCATATGGATGAACCGGTAGGGAAAGGACGGATTGAAGATCACCGCCAGCCAGTCGGTGGCAAAAAGCGTCCCGTCGGCAGCCTCGCGGAAACCGGCCGGAGTCTGCATCCAACTGTTGGCCGCGAGAATCCAGAAGGCCGAAATCAGCGTTCCCACCGCCACGATGAGGGTTGCCGCAAAATGCATGCGTTTGCTCACGCGGTTCCAGCCGAAAAGCATGATGCCCAGAAACGAGGCTTCGAGGAAAAAGGCCGTCAGCACCTCGTAGCCCAGAAGCGGCCCTATCAAATTGCCCGCCTTGTCGGCGAAGACGGACCAGTTGGTGCCAAACTCATAGGAAAGCACCACCCCGGTGACCACGCCCATGCCGAAGGCGATGGCGAAGATTTTGACCCACATGCGGTAAATCTGCTCGTACAGGGGATTCCCGGTCTTGAGCCAACGCCACTCCACGACGGCCAGCCAACTGACCAGGCCGATGGTGAAAGAGGGAAACGTAATATGATAGGCAACGGTAAAGGCAAACTGGGCGCGGGCCAGGAATACGGGATCAAGGTGGGGAGACATAAACGGTCCTCGATGATTTGAATGGGTTGACAATGGAAGGGATCAAACGAACACTTCCATAATAAAAGCTGACCGGCTAAAGTGCAAGCTGAACGACACCGGGTCCCAGGGCCATCGCATTTGGATCGATTTCTATTTTCGCGGGCAAGGCCCGCTCCTACATTTTCCTGTGATGTCAATATTTATCGTCGTTTGTTGTAGGAGCCTGCGACCATTATTTTGTAGAATAGGTTCCAAATGCGGTTGCCGGACCGATCACCGGTTCGACTTCATGTTGCCGCGTATCCACGGGATCATGTGCAAAATTCCGATGCCGCCGTGACCGATGAGATAGGCGACCACCAGGCCGGTGAAGGTTTCATGGGCTTCAATGGCCGTATGGGCCATGCCGGATCCGGTGCGCATCAGCAGAAACCACATCAGGCCGGACGCCAGGGTCAGGGCCATGGCCCCCAATCCCAATCCCTGGACGATGGCGGCTATCCCGCCGGGTGCGATATCCGGCAGTTTGAAAGCCACGAGCTGCTTCACATCCGCCGTAAGCGGTGAGAACTCGCCCCACACGTAGGGGAAAAAGTATTTCAGGCCATGTCGAACCAGAACGATCAATGTAAAAACCGAGGTGATCACCACCAGGATCAGCCCGGGGGCAACGTGTGCCCAGGTACCCAACCCCAAAACCAGGCCTCCGCCCGTGAGGTTGGCCGCTTCGATATCGACAAAATCGCTGGTGATCAGCTGGCTGATGGTCAACAAAAGGATGGCCAGGTGCAGGACCCGGGTGAAGACGGGTTGGGTTTGCCCGAAATAGTTCCAAATTGCTTTAGTGATACGCATGCAAAGCTCCTTGTAGTAGAGGATTGATGGTCCCGATATAGCCCAGGGAAAGGCGCAACGGCTCCTTGGTGATCAGGGTCCAGATCTGCCGGGGATCCTCATGGCTGGGGCGAATCTTCAATTCTCCGGTAAACTCCGCTTCCCCCGCTCCGGTGGAAATCAGCGGAATCAGCGGTCGCCGCTCCAGTTGGTGGATCACCCAGCCGGCCAGCCGGTGGTCGCTGACGGCGAAGAACCCCCAGAAGGAAAGCACGAAATGAAGCTCGAGCAGGGCTTCCAGACGCACCACGCGGTGCAGGAAAAGGGTCACGGCGACCTGGCCGGTCTGGGCGAAGTCCCGCGGCCCGACCACTTCCCAAACCACATTCAGCTCATCCGCCCGATCCCTGGCATAGGCGGTCTTTAAAAATTGAATCACGGATTCGCAGGCCCGATGGATCACGTCAGGATCCGCCATCACCCGGCTCGGACCGGCCAGACGCCCCAGGATCGATTCGATCATGGGCAACAAGGCCTGCATATGGGTATGAAAATCGTGGGAAACCCCCACGGTCACGGCATTCTGAAAGGCCAGGGACTGCATCGAGGCGGGTAGCTGCGTGGGATCCGGCATGGGGGTGCCACCGATCAGCACCGGCAGGAGCGGCACCTTGGCTGAAAGCGCCGCCTCCACCTCGAGGCGCACCGGGTCGTCTTCGGCCTCGAGTCCCTCCAGCCACCGCGCGCCGATCAGAACCAGCATGACCCGGCTCTCAACGATCGCCTGGCGGATGACGTCGATATAACTGACAGCCACCGGAATGGCGGCCACGTCCATGAAGACATCATCCTCACCAAAGCGCCGGGCCAGCCAATCGTAAATCCGACAGGCCTGGGGGCTGTCCATGCGACGATAGGAGAGAAAAATGGCGGCCATGCGACAAGGCCTCCCTTTTGGCGTGATGATTCAGCGGTGCCCGAAAGCCTCCCGCGCCGCCGCAACACCGTTGATGGCCGCCGGAAATCCGGCGTAAACGGCCATCTGCAGGATTACCGCGATGATTTCGTCGCGGCTGCAACCGACATTCAGCGCCCCGGCGATGTGAACCTTCAACTGCGCCGCTGCCGTTCCCATGGCGGTCAGCGCGGCAACCGTGGCCAGTTGCCGGGTTCTCAAATCCAGATCCTGCCGGGAGAAGACATCGCCGTAGGCGAATTCAATGATCCAGTCCGCCAGGTCGGGGGCGATGTCCCGCAGGCCCTCTACCACGGCCGCACCCGTGGAAGCGGTAATGGCGTTAAGGGTTTCCAGTCCGTTTTGGTAACGTGTCGACTCCATTTCGAAGACCTCCAAGGTTAGAGTAAAAAATGCTCAAGCACAAGTGCTGCTTGACATTCATCACCCTACGACTTGGAGTTAACTCTAAGTCAAGAACTTTTCTTCCAGCTTTGATAGATTTCGATCTTCTCTTCGATCTTTTGTTTATTTTCATTCAACATATTGATATGTTGAATTATTTTTTGATGATGGCGATCAAGCAGGGCCAAACGGGCATCGATGGTGCGGTCACCCCGGTAGCGCAGTTCGGCATAGGTTTTCATGTCAGCGAGGGCCATGCCGGTCGCCTTGAGACGCTTGAGGAATTCCAACCAGGCGACATCCTGTGCGGAATAGTCCCGGTGGCCCTTTGCATCCCGCGGCACATGCATGATCAACCCGATTTTTTCATAGTAGCGCAGGGTATGGGCGCTCAATCCCGTGGTTTGGGAAACGGCTTTGATGTTCATCCACGTTTCCTGACTTCAACTTGCATCCGGTCGCATCCTTGGCCGGCCAATAGGGCACGAATTTTCATCAACAGCACGCCGAGCATGTATAGAACACATCACACCCTCTGGCGGCCAGCTTCAGCATCTGAAGATTTTTGTCCATGCTATCGCTGTTTTCCCGATCTTTCCAATAATTTCTTGCTATCCTGATCGACCACCCTACCTCTTATAACAGGTAGGCCGCCGCCTGGCAAAGGATCAACCTGGCGTGGTTTTGAATTTGAATTTATCCGTTTGACTTAATCCGCAAGTGACGATAGTCATAAGTGTCCCATCGCTCCTTTTTCCACCAGTGTTGATGAATGCTTGGCAGAACCGCCAAGTGAACATCTGTTCATGTCGCCAGTTTATTGTTTCGTAATGTCCGTTTTTCGCTGGTCTGACGAGGCCAATAAATCCTGAATCCGGGGTATTATTGGCCTCACTTGCCTGACGAAATCCTTTCGGCAGGCGAATGAGGCGTAAAATAAGGCGACTGTTCGGTCGTCTAATCCATGTTCTGTCCAAGTAAAGACTTTGAAGAAACCGATGAAGATTGACAAGGCAATAAAGTTTAAAAGATTTTTAATTGGATACATTTTCTCGTTGCTATCAATGTCGGTGATTTTAATGGCAACGGTAAAAATTCACCAAGAAAGATACGATTTCAGTTTTATTAATGATGCTAAACTTGAACTTCTTTTATTGGCGGTTCCAACAGGCTTGCTTGTCATTGTATTGAAGAATATGAATATTTTTCTCTCAATCTTGTTCAGTTTAGTGTTTGGTCCTTTGACCGCAGCACTTTATATTTATTTAAGATATTATTAAATTGATAGTGACAGAACCACTGCTTTCACACTCGACCGGGCGGGTCCAGGCATTTTTAGGAAAGGTCGTTCTTTCGTCTATCTTAAAGTTTTTTGAACCATTTTACTGGCCATCCGCCCGGCCGGTGAAGCAAGCGTTCGGCTTTAAACAAAGTTATAAACGTCAAGATGATAATGAACATAAATCAACATTCATTTATTGACTATAGGCGTACAATTGCGGCAAATCGTGAGATATTTCTGTTGAAGTATCCCAATATTTTATTAGATTTCCTTAAAACAGATGATTACTGTTCAGCCTTAATTGTATCCCTTGCGAAACGACGATTACCTTCGGGCAAAACTCTTGTGAGTTTTATCCCGTTGATTGGGTTACTACAACGTCAATTGCGTAACTCTTTCGAAGCATTTTCTGCTGCCCAAAGTTATCAAGGCTGGGTTATTTTGAGACCAGCTTTAGAATCAGCTCTCATTATGGGAAAATGGAGTGAGGACAGAAAATACTGTGATTTGTGGATGAACCGCGACAAAAATCGGAAGGAATATGCTCGTGAATATTCCGGATCTAAACTTGAATCAAAAAACCTGCCTTTATCAAAGGAAATAAGAGCTGTTCTTTCTCGGATCAATGACGATTTCATGCATCTTAATGAAGGCTACTATATGCGTCATTCAAGCTTAGACCCCATAAACGAAGAAAAATTCTTGTATAAAGTTGACTATTTTGATCAAGACATTGTTCAAGATTTTCACCTTCATGCATTTATGCATTTGTCCCTATTGGTAATTCAATGTCTTTCGAAAATGTTAGACAATGAATTTAAAGATGGATCTTCATTTACGATTGATGTTGAAGGATTTCAAAAAGCATACAAAGAAACAATAAAAAACTTGGCCAAAAAAGAACCCAGATCACATAAAGGTGCTTACAGAATTAGGGTTATGGCCGAACCATCTAATGCATTAGACAGCCAGGGCGGGGCGGCCTTAGCAGACTGGTTATCAGCATTGCCCTGTCTGCTAATGATCAGTCCGTTAGCAGTTTGTACGTATAATGCGGTATTAAGTTTTTTATCAATTTTAGTTCTATTTTAATGGGCTCGCATGCGCGAAATTACGTTTGCTTAAATAAAATCAATCATGAATAGTTTAGTTCAATTTATTTTATTATTACATCTTTGCTTCAAGCTTTTGATAAAGCTTATGAAAAGTATTTAGAAGACATACCGATACTTGGCTTTATGATCTCGTTAATCTGGTTGCCAATAAAAGGTATATCGTTCATTGGAGCTTGTATTTTCTGTCTTTTTCTTGCTTTTATTTTGATTTTTATACCATTTTGCATGGTTGCTGCTCCAATCGAATTCATTACTGAATGGATATTTAATGATTCAAATTTTTATCAAAATAATGTCGGATTCATATGGTTCTTTTTTCTTTTATTTTGGATCGTTTTGGTAATTTTTTTCTGGGCGTTTCGTACTCATAAAGTAAATATTTCAAAATACATAAAGCGAACAAATAAACAATATTAATAATTTATAAATGCTATCGGGATAAGGAGTAGCCTCACGACTACCCCCTCCCACACCACCCGGCATACGGATCGCGTACCAAGGCGGTTCGGCTGATCAGGAAGGTTATTGAGCAGGCAGGAATAGTCCCCGTTCGAAGAAGTAACGGTTTGGCAGAGTGGGCAAAATGTGCAAAATGGGGTCGCACCAAGATAACTAACAGAATAAATAACATATATTTTAAAAATAGGCTCATTTTATAGGGCAATATCGCCTTTTGGGGCATCTAAAAAGGCGATATAGAAGGAATCCAGTGGCACGGGCACATCGGCATTACATACCAGGGCATATTTGGATATCACCCACCGATGTCATAAGAGAGAACTCTTGCTCAAGTATGTCAAAGATCGCCATCGTTGGTTGCAGTGGCTTTTCGAAGCGAAAAAACGATACGGCCTGGTCATTCTCAATTATGTAGTGACATCCAATCACATCCATTTGCTGGTTTATGACGATGAATATCACCATCAAATACGGAACTGAAAATATCGATTGGATGGCATTGTGCGAAATATTCAGACTTGCGCCCCTCGGTACGCGTGAGCCTGAGAAGTTAAAGATAGCAGCAGAAAATAGCCATACTGTCTGTTCTGCGTTTACTGGCCAGAAAATCATTGGTTTTGGGCGCGCCATATCAGATGGTCAATATCAATCAGCCATATATGATGTGGTCGTATTACCTGAGTTTCAGAATCAAGGTGTTGGCAAATTAATTATGGAATCACTTTTGGAGAAATTACCGAAAAGTGGTCCCGTGTTGATTTTCGTTGCACCGGGGAAACAAGAATTTTACCGTAAATTGGGTTTCGGTAAATTAAAAACTGGAATGGGTTTATTCCCAAATCCTGATATGTCCAGAGCGAAGGGATATCTGGAATAATGGAGCATCGAACCACTAGCATAGTCCCCAGCATTCATCTCTTGCCAGGGGTCTACGCTCGTTCTCGTATAATGGATTAACGAATGGCCGATATTTTTATCAGTTATCAGCGTACCGAGCGAGATGCGGTAGCCATCATCGCAGAGAAGCTAACTGAGCTTCGATTCGACGTTTGGTTTGATTCGCAACTCAAGCCGGGGGGAGCCTTTGATGAGGAGATCGCCACACAACTCGAGACGGCAAAGGCGGTCCTCACCTGTTGGACGCCGAGCGCGATCGATTCTGAATGGGTACGCGGCGAGGCAACGATAGCTCATCAGCAGGGCAAACTCGTCGCCTGCTTCCTCGAGCCCACCCAACTCATTCCGCCGTTCAACCTCACCCATGCCGAGGACCTAACGACCTGGGCGGGACAAGAGGATGCACCGGCGTGGTTGAAGGTTATAGAGCGCCTCGGACAACTGGTTGGTCGCCCGGGCCTTGCTGACTATCCGACCCTCCAATCTCCTGAAACGACAATCGCCACACTGCGCACTTGGGCGAATGCCAACGGGGATGATCCGCTAGTGGGCGACGTCTGGGCACGGATTGCGCTCCTCGAAGGGGAGGGTGCCGCGGAACGGATTGCGCGTGAGAAGCTCGAAGCCCAGGAACGTGCTCGTCGGCGGAAGATGCAGGAGGCGCGCTCGCGAGAACTGGTAAAGGCTCGCGGCCTGCGCGCTGGTCGTTCGTTGCCGACCCGCTTCGTTGTGATCGCCGTCACGGTTCTGCTTGTCTCTCTGTTAGGTGTAGGCTATGTTCTCGACGGTCAGCGCAGGGAACGCCTCCTGAGCACCGCCGATACCCCCGATGAGGTGCGCACCTTTCTGGTTAACAACCACTGGCATCCAATCGCAAACGCCGCTCGCCTGAAGCTCGCCCGCCTTGACGATGCGGCGTGGAAAGCGGCGCACGCCTCTGGTACGATAGACGACTTCGACACCTACCTCGCCGCGTTTGTCGACGGCACCCATCACCAAGAAGCTGAGGCGGCAAAGGTCGCCGCAAAGCGCGTGCGCGAGATGCAGTCACGCCTCGCGCGTGGGCCGCTCGCTCCAC
>NZ_BBCC01000193.1 GCF_001311845.1 Desulfosarcina cetonica JCM 12296
CCGCCGAATGCGGGCACAACGGCGGCCACCTGGGGCATAGCCGCCCCCGCCGGCTGCACGAAGGCCACATCGTACGGGGTTCCATTGACCGTCACGCGAAGCTGATCCGCCTGCTGCGTCCCGATCTCCACGTTAAAATCCTGTCCACCGACTTTGAGCTGATACAACATATGGGTATTCCTCGATTGTATTAAAGGGGTTATCGTCGACCGGCCTGCCGAAACACGGCCAACCGTTCCTGCATGATGCGCTCGCGTCCAGCCAGGCTCCAGGCCATCCCAGGCGCCGGTGCGTGTACCGATGCCGATGTCGATGTTTTCGGGAGCTGACGGATGACCGCCATGGCCGCAGCCGTGTCCCGCAGATAGATGGCCGCGGCAATGGCGGCCACAGCTGCTTCGGACATGTTCGGTTCGGTCGGAGCCGCCGGTTTCATCGGCGTCGCAGGTACAGCCGGGGCCGGCGGCGTCGGTTGTTGGACCGACGCGGCCTTCCGTGCCTCGGCCGGCGGCTTGGCCTGGTGTGTGCGCGCCAGCCAGGTAAATACCCATCCCGAGGCAAACATGCCGACCATCAAAAGCGTAAGGACGAAAAAAATACCGAAAAAGCGGATGAAAAGCGTGCCCAGGGCATACCCCCAGAAGGAATCGCGGGGACCACCGATGAGCTGGATCCGTCCGTTGACGGCCCCATCGGCATCCCGATCACCGCCGTCCTGGATGTCGATGACGATCTCGCGCACGCGATTGGCGATCAGGCGGTTCTCCTTCTGGGCGTCCCGGATCCAGGGAGCCGCCAGATGGGGATTGAAGACGTAAAAAGCCGTCGACATACTGAAGAAATCCGAACGCAGGGCCACCCTGACGGTTCCCCCCGGGGCGACATCACGGACGTCAACTTCAAAGGCTGCCGACTTGAAGTTCTTGATATCCACCTCGGGTCGGTCGATGGTGAAAAAATCGACGCCCTTGACCCCTTCCAAGGTTCCGCCCGAGGCCACCTGAAAATCCACGGTGACGCTGGTGCTTTTGGCCCGCGGAATGAACTTCGCCGAAACCCAGTCACCGTTTTGGGTGAACACCGGATTGGGTTTCTCCGTGTCAACCGAGGAGAAAAGGCCCGTGGCCTGACCATCGGCGCACCAGAAGAGGCCAATCAGGGCCGCTACCAGGAGCGACCGGAACGGTCGATGCTTGTGCTTGCATACGGTTCGCATGGTTTGCCGCCTCCTATTGAAACATGGCGATGAACATACCGGCGGCGGCGGCCGAGCCGATAACACCGGCCAGGTTCGGTCCCATGGCATGCATGATCAACCAGTTGTCCGGATCGGCCTTGAGCCCTTCGGAATGGGAGACGCGGGCCGACATGGGCACCGCCGACACACCGGCCGAACCGATCAGGGGATTCATCTTCTCCTTGATAAAAAGGTTCATGATGTGCACGGTAAGAATGCCGCCGAAGGTGCAGACCACGAAGTCAAGCAGGCCGAAACTGAAAATCAACAACGGCTTGACGGTCAGAAACTTCTCCGCTTCCATGGTGGCGCCCACGGACAATCCCAGAAAAATTGTCACGATGTTCATCAGGGCGTTCTGGGCCGTGTCGGAAAGGCGTTTGACCACCAGCGATTCACGCATGAAATTGCCGAACATGAACATGCCCATCAAAGGGGCCACGGCCGGCACCATGAGAATAATCAGGATCGAGCCGATCAGGGGGAAAAGAATTTTCTCACGTGGCGAGACGGGCCGCAACTGGCGCATGCGGATGCGGCGCTGTTCCGGCGTGGTTAAAAGGCGCATGATCGGCGGCTGGATCAGTGGCACCATGGCCATGTAGGAGTAGGCCGCCAGGGCGTTGGCCCCCAGAAGATGCGGCGCCAGCTTGGCGGTCAGGTAGATTGTGGTCGGACCGTCGGCGCCGCCGATAATGCCCACCGAGGCCGCTTCCTTAAGCGTGAACCCGAAAAAGAGCACACCGATGTAAGTGATGAAAACCCCCAGTTGGGCGCCCGCGCCGACAAGCAGTGTCTTGGGGTTGGCGATCAGGGGCCGAAATCGGTCATGGCCCCCAACCCCAGAAAGATCACGCAGGGAATCACCTCCCACTCGACGCCGTACTTGTAGAACACCCGGATCAGTTCAGGGGCGCCGTGTTCGGTGAAACCCATCAGGGGCACCAGGGGAAAGTTGACCAGAAAGATGCCAAAGCCGATGGGCACCAAGAGCAGGGGCTCGTATTTCTTGACCACGGCCAGATAAAGGAAAAAGAAAGCCACCCCCATCATGATCACCTGCTTGAAAACCAGGTTCGGTAGACCGGATTGGGTGGTCAGAATACTGACAAGCAGATCCAGGACCTGATCCCACGACATAAGCGTTCTCCTTCCTTTTACAACGGAATGTTGCCGTGCTTTTTGGGCGGGTTGACGTCCCGCTTGGTTTTCAGCAGCCGCAGGGCCTGGATCAGTCGCGGGCGGGTGTCGGCCGGGTCGATGACATCGTCGATGTACCCCAGTTCGGCGGCCTTGTATGGATTGGCGAATTTCTCCCGGTAGTCCTCGACCCGGCGCTTGCGCTCGGCATCGGGATCTTCGGCGCCTTTTATGGCGTCCCGACAGATGATGTTCACGGCGCCCTCGGCGCCCATGACGCAATTTCAGCCGTGGGGAACCCCACTACCAGATCGCCGCGGATATGCCGGGAGTTCATCACGCAGTAGGCACCGCCGTAGGCCTTGCGGGTGATCACGGTGATGCGCGGCACCGTCGCCTCGCAAAAGGCGTAGATCAGCTTGGCACCGTGCTTGATGATGCCGCCGTGCTCCTGGTGGGTGCCGGGCAGGAAACCGGGGACATCCTCGTAGACGATCAGGGGAATGTTGAAGGCGTCGCAGAAGCGCACGAAGCGAGCCCCCTTGAGTGAAGCGTTGATGTCCAGGCAACCGGCCATGGAAAGGGGCTGGTTGGCGACGATCCCCACCGTGGCGCCATCCAGGCGGCCGAACCCGACCACGATGTTCGGGGCGTAAAGCGCCTGAACCTCGAAGAAATAACCGTCGTCCAGGTTGGAACGGACCAGCTCGCGAATGTCATAGGGTTTGTTGGGATCGCTGGGCACCAGTTCGCGCAACGCCTCGTCCCGGCGCAGGGGATCGTCGGTGGCCGCCACGCAGGGCGGCGTCTCCAGGTTGTTTTGGGGTAAAAAGGCCAGCAGTTCGCGGATGCGTGCCAGGCAGGTGGCGTCGTCAGGCTCTGCAAAATGGGCCACCCCGCTGGTGGTGTTGTGAGCCATGGCCCCGCCCAGGTCTTCCTTGGTTACCGTCTCGCGGGTGACCGCCTTGATCACCTCAGGGCCGGTGATGAACATGTAGCCGGTTTTCTCCACCATGAAGATCCAGTCGGTCAAAGCCGGTGAGTAGACCGCTCCGCCGGCCGAGGGTCCCATGATGGCGGTGATCTGGGGGATGACGCCCGAGGCCATGACATTGCGCAGAAAAATATCCGCGTACCCGGCCAGGCTCATCACCCCCTCCTGAATGCGGGCACCGCCGGAATCGCAAAGTCCGATCAGCGGAGCCCCGACCTTCATGGCCATGTCCATCACCTTGCAGATCTTTTCGGCGTGCGAAAGGGAAAGAGAACCGCCGAACACGGTAAAATCCTGTGCAAAGACAAAGACCTGGCGTCCCGCCACGAGCCCGTGGCCGGTGACGACACCGTCCCCGTAAATCTTTTCGGCGTCCATGCCAAAATCCACGCAACGGTGGGTTTTGAAGCGGTCCAGTTCAACAAATGTGCCGCTATCCAAAAGCCGGTCAATCCGCTCCCGGGCGCTGAGTTTGCCGGCGGCATGCTGTTTGGCCATGCGGTCCTCACCACCGCCGGCCAGCGCCTGGTCGTTTTTGCGGGCCAGCCGATCGAGCTGTTCGTTGGAGCCCATGATGCCTCCTTGTCTATCCAATTTATTAAAATGGTGAACAAATGAAGATGAATGAATCTACAGCATTCAAGATAATGAAGGGCAGAGTCTGAGCAACGACCATGCCATGCCGCCTGCGCACTTCCACCACTGCCGATAAATGGATAAAAACAGATGAAATCCAATTGGATGGAATGTTCGTTCCGGCCAGTGGAACAGGTAACGAAGCCGATTATAGACCCGCCGATTCCGATTGACCGGACCCATCGGAGTTGGGAGTACTGATTACCCGCAACGATTCATCACAATTGCACTTCCAAGAGAACTTGGGGGATCTGTAAAAGCTCGATAGCGAGAATCAGACGGGCTTCAAACAACCCCTTCAAGGGGCGATCTCGCCGACTTCGGTAACCAGATGGTCGACCATGGCCAGATCGATGAAATCATGGGAGAAGGTCTGCATGTGAAAGGTGAAACCGGCCTCGGTTTTATCCTGCATCTCATTGTAGATATGCTGTTCGGGCAGGGATGTGTGGGCGAACTTGATCGATTCGACGAAAAGATAGACCGGTACATGGTACCAGTGGCACAGGCTGACCACGTTAGCCGTGCCGATGCCGGCCACCACCTGATTGTCCGGGGTCACCGAAACAGCGCCGACAAACAGCTTGCCGGCCGACCGCAGGTAATGGCTCAGGTTGTATTCGGGAATCACGATGTGGTCGACGGCGTGTTGCTCCAGCTTCTTGATCAGCTCCTTGGTGCGGAGGAAATCCTGCTTGAGCACCAGCACCCGGAAAGTCCGTTTCAAATCCGTGTGCGTCCGCACCAGGGCGTCCCGGATGTAGGCCGTGGGTGAATGGACAATGATCAGGTCGCCATCGGCAATGGCATCCATGCAATGTCCGGTCACCCGGAACGTGGCCGATTCAAACCGCGCCTGCTGCCGGCTCAGGATCTCCACGGCCCGTCGCCGGGCCGCTTCCAGGGGAAGATCGCCGGCGGCATTCATCTCCTCCTCGAAGGCCTCGATCAGATGCACCAGGGGGACGACCTTGGGCTCGGTATTCTTGATGACCGTATTGAGCCGATGAAGCATCGGCCTGAATTCGTCGGGTGCGCATCGCAGCCGCTGGACCGCATCCATGTAGGACTTAAGGGCCACGACCGTGGTTCGTGACGTTCCCAAAGCCTGCATGTAGGCCCGAATCAGGTCATAGAGGGTCTGATTAGACTTGTCGGTCATACGCATATCCATATGTAAACGGTCAATCCCAGGGAACAGATCACCAGGGAAAGGAGCGCACCGGGAGCGCTCCAGCGGGTGTACTCGCCGAATGAAATCGCGTATCCGTATTTCTTCAACATACCGGTGGAAATGATGTTGGCCGACGCGCCGACCATGGTCAGGTTGCCGCCCAGGCAGGCGCCCAGGGAAAGGGCCCACCAGAGGATATTATGGGGCACGGGGTTCTGGGCCAGCATCATCTGGACGATGGGGATCATGGTGATGGTGAAAGGGATGTTGTCGATAAAGCCCGAGACAATCCCCGACACCCACAGCACCATCAAGGTCATCACATACACGTTGCTGCCGGCGCGCATGAAGATATTGCGGGCCAGCCATTCGATCACGCCCTGCGCTTCCAGGGCGCCCACTAGAATGAACAGGCCGGCGAAGAACAAAAGGGTGCTCCACTCGATCTCCAGAAGGATCTGCTCCATGTCCATGCGCGTGATGATGAACAGAATCATGGCCACGGTCAGTGCCACCACCCCGGGGGAAAGGTGGGTGACCGTCTGGGAGACGAACAGCAGCAGAACCACGCCGAGGCAGACCACACTTTTGATCAGGAAGGTGCGGTCAATTTGGGTTTTAAGGAAAACGTACTCGATCTTCTCGATCAGCAGTTGAACGGAGAAGAGCTTGATCAGGTCATCGTCGATGGGTTTGAAGCCCTTCCGATGGGCAGCCCAGAAATAGCCCATCACGCCCACGGTGGAAAGCGCCACGGGAACAAACAGATTGCCGATGAACTGGTTGAAGGTCAGCCCCACCTCGGTGCCGATGATGATATTGGGGGGGTCTCCCACCAGGGTGGCCGTGCCGCCCAAGTTGGAGGCCATGGCCAGCGCGACCACGTAAATGCGAGGATCCAGGCCCATGCCGCGCGTCAGCTCGACAATGATGGGCACCATGATCAACACGGTGGTGACATTGTCCAGAAAGGCCGAAATCACCGCTGTCACGGAACAGAAGAGAATCAGGATACGCAGGGGCTGGCCACCGGTCATCTTGGCGATACGCACCGTGATCATGGAAAAGAAGCCGGTTTTTTCAGCACCGCCACGATGCCCATCATCCCGATGAGCAGCATGATGGTCTCATAGTCGATGGTACGTGCCGCGGTGTGCTCGTCGATGACGCCCAGGATCAACAGGGCCATCACCCCGAGCAGGGCCGCAATGGCCTTGTTCATCCACTCGAAGGCGATGAACGCATACACGACGACAAAAACAGTGATGGCAATCCATGCATCCGGCCCCATGGGGTCACTCCAAATTATCAAATGGGTTGGTTTAGAACGCTTTCAGCAAGGGGGAACACGGCGATGCTGCGAAACGGGCCGCGATGACCGGCAAAGCGGCACCTGCCGCGCGTTCTGCTCCATTGGACCGACAGGATCGCGCCAAGGACAGGTCCCGGACGGCCGGAGAATCCCCCCGTAGAGAAAAGGAAGATAATAATGAGTAGTGTTAGTCCTCTGCTTGTTAAAAGTCCAGGACATTTTCACAGGCCGGTTGGCAGGTGATCCGGAAGCCCAACGATCGGCATTTCATTACCTTTCTTTTGACGACGGAGCCGGTGCTCGCCTGGCCCAAGCCTGGATCTGCCGGGCTTCCCGCTCCGGAATGCCCAGCTGGCGCAACAGCGCATAATGCGCCGCCGGCGCCAGCTGCTCGAATTCGGCATGCCAACGGGCCATGGCGGCCTCGTCCATGCCGGCGGCGGCCAGCATCTTGACCCACAGGGTTTTGTCGATCACCGGTTCGTAGGGCCCGCTTGCCATTTTGGTCAACATGGCGGTGAGGATACGTTGCTGGTTACGCAGGTTGAGGATCTGTTCACCGATCGCCCGCAGCCGCTTTTCCAGGATCTTGACGTCGGGACGCTCCTGGGCGGCCAGCAGGTGCCGAACGTCTGCCAGTGAAAGACCGGCATCCCGGTAGAGACAGATCTGGGCCAGCCGGTCTCGATCCTTTTGGGAGTATATCCGGTAGCCGGCCATGGTCCGTTGGGAGGCGCGCAACAGCCCGATGCGGTCGTAATGCAGCAGTGCGCTGCGGGAGAGCCCGAAAGTGCGCGCCAACTGCGAAATCGTATAGGTCGGCATGCGTGATCCCGTGAAACCGGCGGCCGCAACCGCGGCCACCGGTTCGATTGGTTTTTTGTTAAATGATCTTTAGCGACTGTTCTGCCGGATCGTTGTGATCTCGCGTCCGGAATCGCCAGCCATTTCAGAAACGCGGCATGGGCGTCGGGATGACGTGTTTCGAATACCCGGTGCCATTTCATCATGGTTTCCTCCGACAACCCGATTTCACGGAACATGTCGACCCATTCGGCCTTGCCAATCGTGTTTGACATGGTCACTCTCCTTTCATGGTAGATGTTCGGTTTATGCCATGGCCATGACAGGAACGGCTATAAACTGTGAAGTTGTTGTCGGGTCAACAGGAAAATCGCGATACACGGCAATGTGCTATGACCAAGCATGTTACATTGCATGTTGCCGCGCTTTCCAAATTTCTGATATACATGCAGTGTATTTTTTTGTTCGGTTGAACGGGCATGTTGCCATTGAACGATGACGAACTATTTTCAGGGAGACGAGAAAAGATGAAAAAATCACGGGAGCACTGATTATCGGATTCGCTATTTGCTTTATCGGCTGTGCACCGACAATAGCAACAAAATCCATCACAGAGACAACACATCCAGACGGTTCGAAAACCATTTCCGTCACGAAATCATTGTCTCAACATATCAGCGTGATGGAAACCTCTTCTACGGCAGAAGTGAAAAACACCTTCAAATAGCCGATCACAGAGAGGGCCGGATGATAACGGCCCTCCTTCTTCATCAAAAAATGCCATGCGAATCGTTTTTTTGACCATCATTATTTTGTCCATTCTATCGGGATGTTCTCATACGGATTGGATGTCAACCGATAAGATCAAGGACATTCAAAGAAGTGCTGACATATTGGAACTGCATGGCAAGCCGGATGACATTGAAAGATTTGAGAACCGATATGAACAATGGAATTATCATTTCACGATATATAAACTCATTTCATTGGAATGCATCCAGGGTGAATTTCATTATGTTCTCACTCCAGAAGGCAAGGTGATAAATAAAGATGCACAGATTATCACGCGCAAATTGGAGCTGATACCGGCACGCGGATTACCTGAGGCGTTCGCTATTTTTGAATAAGAAATCCTTCTAATGGGAAAACAGATCTTCACGCCGGTGGTTCAAAGCGGGAAAACGGGTTCGTATGCGTTCCAGTTTCGCTGTATCGATTTCCCCTGACAGAGGCGTAGCGCCGTCCGATGCCTGGGCGACGACGACGCCCCACGGATCGACGATCATGCTGCGACCGAAGAATTGGTGATGGGGAGGCGCGGAGCCGAATTGGCCGGCGGCGCAAACCCAGCACAGGTTTTCCACCGCCCGTGCCCTGAGCAGCAATTCCCAGTGGTCGCGACCGGTTTGCAGGGTAAAGGCCGCCGACACGAGGATGACCTGCGCGCCCTGCTGGATCAACCGGCGGAACAATTCCGGAAAGCGAAGATCGTAACAGGTGCCCAGGCCAAAAGTCAGGTCACCGATCTTGACGGTCACCGTTTCGTTGCCCGGCGTAAAGGTATTGGACTCCTTGTAGACCTTGCCGCCGGGGATTTCCACATCGAAGAGGTGAATCTTGCGGTACTTGGCGATGAGGTCCCCATTTGGATTGACGATGATCGCCGTGTTGAAAATGCTCTCGTCGGCAGCCTCCAGAAAACTGCCCGAGTGGATATAAACCCCATGCCGGATGGCTTTCCGGCGCAATCGGTCGACGCTCGGCCCGTCCATCGGCTCGGCGTTGGCCGGCATGGTTTCCTCGGCGCCGATATAGTTGAAATACTCGGGAAGCATGATCAGTTGCGCCCCGTCCCCTGCGAGGCGGTCGATCAGGTCTTCCGCCTGGGTAAGATTGGCTTGCTTGTCGTTCTGGCTGTTCATCTGACCGATGCCGATCCGCATGCTGACACCCCCCATCATGGCTTTTGAAGAGAAAATGTCCATCCGAAAGTAGCGGTGGCCCCTATTCCGGGGTGGCACATCCTGATGGTGGCCTCATATAACGCGGCCGTTTGTTATGTCCAGTTTTTACAAGGTGCGGCGGTCAGTGCCATGTGCTTGATCTCATCGGATCGAATAGGCATGGGCCGCCTCCTTTACCCGGGTCGCGCGGGGATTGAAAACACCGGTCGCCACGATGGCCTCGCCGTTCTCCGGCGGCAATCGGCCGATGATGATGCTGGTAAGCATGGCGGCATGCAGGTTTTCTCGAAGGCGTCGCCGGAAAGCCTCCGTATCCTTGTCCTTGCCCCGCCCGATGAATTGCCAGGTCACCAGCCGTCCGCCAGGTTGCAACCAGTGCCGCAGCAAGGGCAACGTCAGACCGGGTGAGGTTTGGGCCAGGAGGACAACGTCAAAGCGCTTCGGCGGCTTCTGTCGCCAGTTGAATGCCGCCGCTTCCACCACCACGCCACCGGCCGCCGCGATGGTGGCGGCGATCGTTCCCCCGGTGTGACCCGTCAACAGTACCCGATCTCCCGGGACGACCCCGGCGATGTTGACGATCGTTTCATCCAGTGTCGGTGCGTCTGCCCATGGCGGCTCCGACGGGACCTTCGCCAGTCGGCCATTGCCGATTGCATTGAGGTTCATCGAGATTCTCCTTGGCTTGTCTGTCCATCCGTTTGGGTTGGCAACACGTCGAATGGTATGGATGTAATCCGGCACCGGTCAAAATGCCAATCGTAAGAACGGATGAAGGCCTTCACAAAAGCTGATTGACAGGCACACGGCGCTGGCTTAGGATTTGCGAACCTTTTGCCAACCCGACGCCACCCGAATCAGCATGGAATTATATCACCTCAAAACATTCATCACCGTTGCCGAAGAGGGGCACCTGACCCGCGCCGCCCAACGTCTCAACACCAGCCAGCCCGCGGTCAGCGCCCATATCAAAAGCCTGGAGGAGGAGCTGGGCATCATGCTCTTCACCCGTACCCCCAAGGGGATGCGGCTCACCCAGGAAGGCGAGGTGCTGCAAACCCAGGCCGCCAAGGCCCTGTCCATGATCGACACGATCCGCGACCGGGCCGGCGCCCTGAAGGAGGCGGTCAGCGGTGTGCTGCGCCTGGGACTGCACATCGATTCCCGCTATCTGCGCATCGATCGGCTGCTCTCCCACCTGCGGCACCACTACGGCCAGCTGGACCTGCACCTGCTCCAGCGCTGGAGTTGGCAGCAGTTCGAGGATCTGCCCAAGGGACGACTGGACGTAGGCTTCGTTTATGGCGCGCCACCTAGCAAGGAGATCGAAGCGATCCTGCTGCACCGCTTCAATATTCGCGTGGTGGGGCCGTCTGCCTGGGCCGAGCGCATGGAGAACAGCAGTTGGGAGGCGATGGCCGGCATGCCCTGGGTCTGGACGCCGCCCAGCTGCACCTTCCGCACGGTTGCCAGCGAGGCCTTTGCCCGGCGCAACCTCAAGCCGGTCAAGGTCACCATCGCCGACCATGAACCGTTAGTGGCCACCCTGGTCTCCGCCGGCATCGGTCTGGCGGTAATGATCGAAGAAGAGGCCCGGACCTATCAGGAAACCGGACAGGTGGCCATTTGGAACGAAATCGTGGGCTCGGTGGATCTCAATTTGGTCTACAACCGCCGGCGGGAAAAAGAGGCGGTCATCCGGGCGGCCATCGATAGTGTTAGGGCCATCTGGGAATGCTGACCCACAGAAATATCCTCAAGGTCGCCGCAGTCGTGCCCGACCCACGGCGACCATTGGCTTGATCCGATCGCGCCCTTCTGCTATGGCACTGGCCGAAAAACGATAACAACCCCAAAACAACTCACAACCAACGGTTGCATGAACCCAAGCGACAATATCGACAAGGATGAGATTTTCCGTTTCGAAGCCATGGCCGCCATTTGGTGGGATCCCAGGGGCGAATTGAAGGCCCTGCACGATATCAACCCCCTGCGCCTGGCTTACGTGAATACGCGTGCGTCGATCCGCGACAAGCGGGTGCTGGATGTGGGCTGTGGCGGCGGCCTGCTCACC
>NZ_BBCC01000194.1 GCF_001311845.1 Desulfosarcina cetonica JCM 12296
CCAAGGGCGACGCCGGCCTTGGCGCCGGCCCACGCCATGGCCCATCCGCCAGCCGTTCGAAGGGTTTGTGCAGCAACCGGCTTTACCGATCCCTGCTGGTAGCTTTCCGCCACGGCACTTCCCATTTGAACGGTGTCGACGACGATGCCGACAACTAGAAACACGCGGCCACCGATCTTCAGGTATCGTAGCTGTTTCGCCTGGATGAGCTGGGGACCGGTCAAAGGTGCATGGTTGCCATGACTGAACGTGGCAAACATTCCTTTTTGGTTGACGTGGTAAAAGCTGTGCGGCGTTTTGCCCACCGGGGTGTGGGCGTCCCAGGAATAGAATTGTTTACCGTTGGTAAAGATCGTAAACAGACGTGATTCCATGACACCCGGCTGCAGCCAGCGGCTTGCGTCGGCAAAGCGGATTCTCATGCCGGGCGGCAGGCTGACGCCGTTGAACCGGGCAACCGGAAAAGACGTCAGCTGATAGGCGCCCGCACCCCGAACGAGCCCGAAAAGGTCGCCCCTATTGGCCCCCTGCTTGGGTGAGGAGGGGGGTACGAACGGAAGTAGGCTGCCGGAACCGTCTTCGATGGCCGGGAGTGCGTTGAGCCCGACCAGAACGCGGTCTTCGGTGGATAATGCGGTTTGCCGCAGAATGCCTTCTATTTTAATCAAATCCGACTGCCGGGGCAGGTGGATGGCGATGCCCGTTGGCCCGGGTCAAGGCAAAGATACTGACTGATCTGATCGGTGGGGTTCAGTGGCCAGGCTTCGGCGGCCGATATACCGTAGACTCTGCCGGGTAGCGGCTGCGCGCGCTGGATGGGGGTAATGCGAACCGAGAGGGTCTTCCCCTCTGGGACCGACAGCGGTTCGGTCGCAACCGGTGTCGTTGCTGAAAAGCTGGGATTGGCCATGGTTGCCTCGTTTTGCGTGGGTGTCATGCAGCGGACTGCCGGTTGAAGATTCAGGAAGCGTTCATTCGAGGCCAAAGCAAAAAGGCAACCCCTGCGGATGACATATTACTCGCAAAACGATCCTTTTTTCAACCTCAACCCTATACACCAAAACAGTTTGCCGAGCAGGGTAACCGCATTTGGATCGATTTCTATTTTTCGCGGTTATGGGAGGGAAGTTGGAGACGCCTCCAAGTTCTAAATTTAATATAAAATCTCTAAGTGGTGAGCCAGTCCGTCCGAAGGGGTGCCTGTATTGTAGATGATCTTGCATTAAAGTTTAAAAGTCAAAGGTGTCCCGATAGCCCGTTATCAGGGCAAACTCGGCGGTCTTGACACGCATATGGACTGGAGGTAAAAAATGTATATTACAAGTGACATAAAGCCATGAAGGGGTATTTAAAGGGATTGACGCTTCGTTGAAAAAAAAGCTGTAATGATCGGAGAATACAAAATAGTATGGGCTGAAGTCGCAGAGAGCGATTTAAAAGAGACGATTGAATATATTGCTGATGGATTGCTTAGAAATGAAATCGACAATAGCATTAATAAAAAGCGCATCAACCTTAAAGCCGAATGTTGAAGTTTTCGGCGTAAGTGGAAGTCCAAGAATTAATGGAAACTCTGATATCCTGTTGAAAAATATAATATCTGGCGTCGCTCAAGAAAAGATCCCTTGTGATTATTTAAATCTAACAAAAGTAAAATTCCAAGGATGTGTTGGATGCGAAAAATGTAGAAAAGATAAAATATGTACCGGTTTAGTCGATGGGATGTCCGTGATCTATAAGAAAATAATTTCATCTAAAGGTCTTGTTCTAGTATCCCCGACCCATAATTATAATATCACGTCATGGATGAAAGCATTTATTGACCGCCTTTATTGTTTTTATAATTTTGAAAATGACCGCCCGAGAAGTTGGTCAAGCCAATTTTCCAATCAGGGTCGAAAAGCCATAATTGCAGCAATATGTGAGCAAGAATCCACTGAAGATATGGGCTTTACTTTAGAGGCGATGAAAAAGCCACTTAAAGCACTCGGGTATGAAATCATAGGAGAGCTTTCTGTGTTCAAGATATTCGATAAAGCAAAGATCAAAAATGACAAAAATACAATTGACAGAGCATGTCAATTGGGTAAAGAACTGGCCCGTGCCATAAAATAGCCACCATTAAGATGCGACTCGAATCCTACGTTGTTCCCTATGCAAGCAAAAGGAATGAAAATGGATAGGAAAGCCAAAATAAAGGAATACAAAGATACTCCGCGACCAATGGGTATCTTCCAGATTACAAACAAGGTTAATGGTAAAATTCTTATCGGCTCAAGTTCTAATTTACCAGCAATACTTAATCGCTTTAAAGCAGAGTTGAGGTTGGGTAGCTGTCGCAATATTGTGTTACAGAAAGAATGGAATGAATTTGGCGCTGAGGCGTTTGTATTTGAAGAACTTGAAATCCTTAAACCCTTGGATGATCCAAGTTATAATCCTAAAGAAGATCTTCGATTTCTTGAGGCGTTATGGACCGAAAAGCTAAAACCATACGGCGAAATGGGTTATAATAAACCATAAAAAAATCGCACTTAATACGGTTTAACCGGTGGAAATGGGGAGAAAATCATCACGAATTTTCTCCCCATTCAGTTTTTCGCAACGCCCCTCCCCCCTGTGGATGGCAAATTCCTCGCCAAACGATCCTTTTTTCAACCGCAACCCCAGACACCAAACAGTTTGCCGAGCAGGACAACGGCCTAGTTGCCCGAACAGGGAACAAACCCCAGTCCGCGGATCATGGCATGATCGTCCGAGGGATTGCGGCCCGGCGCCGTAAGATAGTTGCCGGTCATGATCCCCGAGGCACCGGCTTGAAATACCCGGTCGTGATAGCGCCCCAGATGGGTCGTCCGACCTGCACAAACGATGATCGGTTTATCGAAAAGCAGATAACGCAGCAGGGCGATGATTTTCAGACACCGCAAGGCGGAAATCCTCGGGATCTTCTCCAGGCGGGTTCCGGAAACGGGAATCAAAAAATTCACCGGGACGGCATCCACATCCAGATGCCGAAGGGCCATGCCCAGTTCCAGAACCTGTTCATCGCTTTCCCCGATGCCGAACAGACCACCGGCACAAACGCGCATGCCCGATCGCTTGGCGGCCCTGATGGTCTCCACCCGGTCCGCGTAGGCGTGAGACGTGCAGATCTTCTCAAAATGACTTTCGGCGGTCTCCAGATTGTGATGGTAACGCGTGATTCCGGCCCGTTTCAACACCTCGAAATCCGTTGCCCCCAAGGTTCCCAAGGAGGCGCAGAAGCGCACATCGGTGTTGGACATGCTGGCCATGGCACCTGCCAGACGCGCCACTGCTTTCCCGGACAGGCGGCCGCCGCTGGTGACCACGGAAAATCGGTGGATGCGGTTGGCCTTGGCGTATTGAACCCCTTTTCGGATCTCTTCGCTGTCCATGAGCGGATAGATCTGAGCATCGGTTCGGGCGTAGGCCGACTGGGCGCAAAAGGCGCAATCTTCCCCGCATTTTCCCGATTTGGCGTTCAGGATGCAGCAAAGATGCACCGACCGTCCGAAAAAATGCTCACGAATGGCATCCGCCCCGGGCAGCATGTCGAGGACATTCTGCTCGGGCATGCGGGCCAGTTCCGCATAGGTCGCATCGTCCGGCGGGTTCCCGTTAATAATCGCCGTTGCCATATCCAGGCATTGTTGTTTATCCACGATCAATCCATTTTATTGAAGTGTTGTACCAGCGCGTCCCGGCGAATCGCCCGCATGGGTTCGATTTCCAGAATGACGCGTGTCCGTCCGTAGTACTCGATGGCGCTTTTGTTTGATGGGTCCCTGGGGCCGTTCATGACCACACCGAGGATCTCCAGGCCATGTCGATTCAGTACATCCAACGACAACAGCGTATGGTTGATGGTCCCCAGGGTGCTGCGGGCCACCAGAATCACGGGCAAGGCCAGCTGCTTCATGAGATCCAGCATCAACTGGTTTTCGTTGATGGGCACCATGATCCCGCCAGCCCCCTCCACCACCAGCCGACCGGCTTGTACCGGCAATTGGAAGTCTTCCAGATGAATACGAATCCCCTCGCGCCGGGCTGCCGCGTGGGGAGACAACGGATGGCTCAACCGGTAGGTTTCCGGAAGAAAACGATCCGCAGCCAGGCCGGTCATCTCCCGGACCGCTTGCGTGTCCGCCGGCGGGCCGCTTTGAATCGGCTTCCAGTAGTATCCGTTTTCCATGCCGGCCATGAGAATCGCCGCGACCAGGGTTTTGCCCACGCCCGTGTCGGTGCCGGTGATGAAAACGCTTTTACTGTTCATGCTGCTGCCGCCGATGCCTTCCAGGCGAGAATAACCGACGCCAGATGCCGGATCTGCTCCCAGCTGTGGGCGGCCGATAGGGCCAATCGGATGCGGGCCATGGCGGCCGGGACCGTGGGGAAGCGAATGCCCGAAGCCAGGATCCCGTTTTTCTCCAGATACGCGGCCAGGTCCATGGTCTGTGCTTCTCCGCCGACGATAACGGGGAGGATCTGGGTCGAGGAAAGGCCGGTATCGAAGCCCGCCAGCTTGATCTGCCGGCGCAGAAAGCTGACCTTTTCCCACAATTCCGCTCTTTCCCGGTGCATTTGGGGTACGAGGTCCAGCGCGGCATCCACGGCCCCGATCACGGCCGGCGGCAGGGCCGTGGAATAGATGAACCCGGTGCAATAATTAATGAGATATTGGGCCATTTTTTCCGTGCAGGCAACAAAGGCCCCGAACGCCCCCAGGGCCTTGCTCAATGTCCCGATCACCATATCCACCGGTTTGCCCGGACACAGCCCCATGCCGCCCGCACCCAAAACGCCGGTGGCATGGGCTTCGTCCACGATCAACAACGCGGAGAAATCATCCGCAAGCTCGGCGAGCGCGTCGATGTCGGCCCGGTCGCCATCCATGGAAAACACGCTTTCGGTGATAATGAGTACCCGGCTGTGGCGTCCCCGCGCGTCTTCCAGGATGCGGCGCATGGCGGCCACGTCGTTGTGGGGGGCCACCTTGACCGTGCACCGGGCCAGTCTCGTTCCCTGGATGATGCTGTTGTGGTTCAGGCGGTCGGAGACGATCAGTGTGTTCTTGTCGGCCAGGGCCGGAATCACCGTCGTGTTGGCCTGAAACCCGGAATTGAGTACCAGCACGCGTTCGACATTCAGCAAACCGGCCAGTTTTTCCTCCAGTGCGTGGGTGCAGGCGAAGCTGCCGCACACCAGCCGGGAGGCCGTGGCACCGGCACCGAACCGGTCGGCGTAATCCTTGGCGGCAGCGATGACCCGGGGGTGCTTGGCAAGCCCCAGGTAGTCGTTGGAACAAAAATTCACCAAGGCATGTCCGGCCGCATCGACGTCGGTGGCCGAGACGGGAACCAGGGGCCGCAGGCTGCGCAGCAGATGCCCTTTTTTTCTTTCGCGTATGGCGGCGTCGACAAATGCGTATTTATCGGCAGCCGGCGGGTGTCCGAAGATTTTATTTTCCATTGCTCATGGCTCGTATTCTTGGATGACCCGACACATGGCCTGGCACAGCCGGTCCAGATCAATATCGGAAATGATGTAGGGGGGCATGATGTAGACCAACTTTCCGAAGGGCCTGACCCACACCCCCGCGTCCACGAAGGCTGCCTGCATTCGGGCCACGTCCACCGGCGCGCGCATCTCGACCACACCGATGGCGCCCAGCACGCGTACATCGGCCACCTGGGGCAAATCGGCGCAAGGGGCGAGGCCTTCCCGCATGCGGGCCTCCATGGACCGGATGGTTTCCTCCCAGGCCGATTCCAGGAGCAAGCGGGTACTGGCCACGGCAACGGCGCAGGCCAACGGGTTGCCCATGAAGGTGGGCCCGTGCATGAATACCCCGGGATTGCCGGAGCCGATCACCCGGGACACGTCGGCGGTGGTCAGTGTCGCCCCAAGGGTCAGGGTGCCGCCGGTCAGGGCTTTGCCCACACACATGATGTCCGGGCTCACCCCGGCATGCTCACAGGCGAACAGTTTCCCGGTACGGCCGAATCCCGTGGCGATCTCGTCGGCAATGAAGAGCACCCCGTAGTGGTCGGCCAGCGCCCTTACCCGGGCGACATAGCGGGGATGGTAAAACCGCATTCCACCCGCCCCCTGGACCACCGGTTCGAGGATGATGGCCGCCGTCGTCCGGGCGTGCGTCTCCAGCAGATCCTCGAGGCTTTGGATATCCGATTCATCCCAGGGCATATGGAAGGGGGTACGGGGGGCATCGGCAAAATAGTTTTGCACGAGAAAGTCTGAAAAAAGCGAATGCATGCCCGTATCCGGATCGCAGACACTCATGGCACCGAACGTATCGCCATGGTAGCCGCTTCTGATGGTCGCGAAGCGTTTTTTTTGCGGCTCCCCCTTGGCCTGCCAGTACTGCAGGGCCATCTTCATGGCCACTTCGACCGATACGCTTCCCGAATCGCACAAAAAGACCTTCTCCAACCCCTCCGGGGTCAAGGCCACCAACAGGCGGGAAAGCGCCACCGCCGGACCATGGGTCAGGCCGCCAAACATCACGTGGGCCATGTTTTCCACCTGGTCTTTTACGGCCGCGTTCAACCAGGGATGGTTGTACCCGTGGATGGCGCACCACCAGGAGGCCATGCCATCGATGAGATCACGACCGTCCGCCAGCCGTATGCGTACCCCCTTGGCCGACGCCACCGGATAGACGGGCAGCGGACGTTCCAACGACGTATAGGGATGCCACACGTGGGTTCTGTCATAATCGAGAAGGTCTCTTGTCCACGGATTCATCTGCGCCCACCCATTTCGTTAACCAAAATTTTTTTGAGGGTTAACGAAATATTTTCCGTTCGTCAACCGGATATTTCAGGGGACGTCCGGGGGACGCATTTAGCGTCATCCATTAAGGGGCGGATCAATAAAGCGGTAGGTTATGTCAAATGCAGGTCCCCGATTCCCCATGCCCCTATCCCCTTTGCCGCCATCAGGCCGGGTTTGGGACTTGATGCGCGCTAAAGCACAGGGTATGCTGGTTTCCATTGCCCCCTTTAGATAGTGCCCATCCACGAATGGCCAATTTGCCCGATATCGGCGTTGCGCTTAAAATTTAATCCTCGGAATATCAAACATATGCCTGCGGTTAAATTTTGCGCGCGCCTTGATCTCGACCCAATTATCCTATTCGTGGATGGACACTAGATAACGTGCCGCACTCAGAGAACCCGGCAAATGACCTCGGATGCCAACTCCGCTGCACTCTATTTGCCCCGGCGATTTGCAAGTTGGCTACTGGATAAAAATCCCGAGCTTACATGACACAATGGCGTTTTATGAATATTCTAATCGTTGCAATTGGCAGTCACGGCGATGTAAATCCATTCATAAAGATCGGCATCGCGCTTCGGAAAAGGGGCCATGAAGTTACCCTTCTGACAAACAGCTATTTTAAAGATTCGGTGCAAGACGCTGGGCTGAATTTTGTAGCTGTTGGAACCATAGAAGAATATAACAAAATGGTGGAGGAAGTTGATTTAAAAAATCCAACCCAAACGACAAAAGTCGTGATGCGGTATTTATATTTTCCGTCCATTAAAAGGACCTATGAATCCATTAAGGCGTTGCTTATTCCGGGGGAGACCGTCGTTGTTGGAATTACCATGGCATTTGGTGCAAGAATGGTACGGGAAAAACTCGATGTGCCGATGATAACATGCCATCTGGCACCGGTTTCCCTTCCTTCCATTGTGCGTCCGGCAAGGATGGACGGTGTCTGGATGCCGTATTGGATGCCTAAGTTTTACAAAGAAATCCTATGGCGGTTAATTGATAAGGCGGCGGACCTGTTTCTCGGCCCTCCGATAAATAAAATGCTTAATATGTTAGAACTGCCACCGGCCAAGAGTATCATTCGAAATTGGATCCACTCCCCTGACAAAGTCATTGGATTGTTTCCAAGCTGGTTTGCAGAGCCGCAACCTGACTGGCCGAAGAATACAGAACTTACAAATTTTATTTGCTTTGATGAAGCCAGCAGAAATCCGATGCCAGCAAAACTCGAAGCCTTTATCGGTCATGGTGAGCCAACTGTTGTTTTTACAGCCGGCACGGCTGTAAAAAATGCAGCGACATTTTTCAAAGAATCCGTAAAAGCATGTGAAAGATTAAATGTTCGTGGCGTTTTTCTTTCCCGTTACAAAGACCCTATCCCGAACCCTCTGCCGGATACTATTCTTTATTGTGAATATGCACCTTTTAGCAAGTTACTTCCGCTTTCATCTGCATTGGTTCATCATGGCGGCATCGGAACTTGTGCCCAGGCTTTATCAGCAGGTATTCCGCAGCTTTTAACACCGTTTGGCATGGATCAGCACGACAATTCATCACGTCTTATCAAACTTGGTGTCGGTGACGAAATCAGCATGAAAAAATATAAAAGTTCTATCGTCGCCAAGAAGCTTGGAATATTGCTTGCGGATGAAGACGTCCACGCAAGTTGCAAGAAAATTGCCGATAAAATGAAAAACAGTGACCCCCTTTCCCATGTGTGCCAAATCATTGAGGACCAGGTTGATCATGGGGAATCAATGCAATACGGCCACGGAGGTGCCGCGTAAGGCCGATATCGGACGTGTTGCGAAACCGTCAAAATCGATGAACGCGTTCTTCCTTTTTTCCCACGCCATTTCACTCCAATTCCAGACAAAATTGTTGTATAGCGCAACAAAAGCGAAAGTTTCTGGTTCTTTCGTGACTGGTCCGCTTTATTCAAAACGGTTTTGATACCCGGCGGTTAACATCCCGGCAAAGCCCGTCGATACCCTGGCAGCACGATTGCAAAGGTTCCCTGCGGTCCGCGTGACGCGGACCCGTGCATATCGATAAACGCCATCTAGCGAACTGAAAGGAAATGCAATGGAGCGATTCAATGGAGTGGTAAACGGTTTGGGCATGTCAATCCTGGTATTGGCGGTGGTAATGATGGTCGGCCTTGCACCGGCGGCCGTGGCGGCCGAACCACTGAAGGTGGCCGCAGTTTTCGAGACCCCCATCGAGGAGCCCTGGGTCAACCAGATCCATGTGGCCCTGGTGAAAGCCAAGAACGAACTGGGCATCGTGTATGACTACTCGGAGAGCGTCAAGTCGGCCGACTTCGCCCGGGTCATGCGCGAGTATGCCGAAAAAGGCTATCAGCTGATCATGGGCGACGCCTTTGGCGCCGAGCGCATTGCCCGCCGGGTGGCCCGGGATTATCCCAACGTGGCCTTTGTCTTCGGCTCGGGCATTGGTCCGGCCGAGCCCAATTTCGGTGTCTTCGACAACTGGATCCACGAACCGGCCTACCTCTCCGGCATGATTGCCGGCAAGATGACGAAGTCCAACCTCATCGGTGTGGTGGCGGCCATGCCCATTCCCGAAGTCAACCGTTTGGCCAACGCCTTTTACGCCGGCGCCAAGGAGGTCAACAAGGACGTGAAGTGCAAGTTCTCCTTCATTGGCTCCTTCTTCGATCCGCCCAAGGCCAAGGAAGCGGCCCTGGCCCAGATCGAGGCCGGTGTGGACGTGATCTACGCCGAACGCTTCGGCGTGGTCGAGGCGGCCGTCGAGAAAAAGGTCCTGGCCATCTCCAACATGTCCGACCAGTCCAGCCTGGGGCCGGACACGGTGATCACCGGGCCGGTGTGGGATATGTGGCCCACGGTGAAGCAGGCCATCAGCCTGGTCAAGGCCGGCGTCTACACGGCCCAGGATTTCGGCGGATTTTCCTATATGGCCAAGGGCGGCGCGTACCTGGCCCCCTATCACCAGTTCGACGCCAAACTGCCGGCCGAGGTGAAGGCCATGGTTGAAAAACGCAAGCAGGAGATTTTGGACGGTACGTTTCGGGTGGATATTGATGAATCCATCCCCAAATCCGAGTAGAAGCTGTCTTAAAAATGTCTTCCAGCCCAATCTCGGCGTTGGATCCACGCTTCGAATCCTCGACATATTCCATATATGCCTGCGGTTCGAAACGTGGATCCGCCTTGATCTTGATAGGACCTACCATGCACGAACCACCGCCGCTGCTTGAAATGCGCGGCATCACTAAGCGTTTCGGCGCCGTGACGGCCAACGATGGCATCGACCTGACCCTGGCCGCCGGCGAGATTGTCGGCCTGTTGGGTGAAAACGGCGCCGGCAAGACCACCTTGATGAACATTCTCTTCGGTGCCTACGACGCCGACGCGGGCAGCATCCGCATCCAGGGCCGGCCGGCGACCATCCGCAATTCGGCCGACGCCCTGGCCCTGGGCGTCGGCATGGTACACCAGCACTACCACCTGGTACCGTCGCACACGGTGTTGGAAAATCTCATGGTCGGGCAGGCCGGGGCAGGCTGGCGGCTCAACCCCCGACGGATCCTGGATCGCCTGAAAGAAGTCGACGACCGCTACGGGCTTTACCTGGACCCGCAGACCCTGGCCGGCGACCTGACCGTGGGCCAGCAGCAGCGCCTGGAAATCATCAAGGCCCTGGTTCGTGGGGCGCGCATTCTGATTCTCGACGAGCCCACGGCCACCCTCACGCCCCAGGAGGCCCAGGGACTCTTCCGGGCCATGACCGCCATGGCGCAAAACGGCATGGGTGTGATCTTCATCAGCCACAAGCTGCACGAGGTGCGCGCCATCACCACGCGAGTGATAATCCTGCGCCAGGGACGGGTGGCGGCCACGCTGGCCAACGACAATCAAACCAGCAAACGCCAGCTGGCCGAGCTGATGTGCGGCCAGCCGGTGACCCCGCCGCAGAAGCAATCCGTCCAGCGCGGCGAAATCCTTCTGGAATTGGAGAATATCCATACCGCCAACGGCTCGCGCCGGGGCCTCAAGGGAATCCACCTGAAGGTCCACGCCGGGGAAATCGTCGGCGTGGCCGGCGTTTCAGGCAACGGGCAGCGAGAACTAGCCGATGTGGTGGCCGGGGTGCTGGCGCCTTCGGCCGGGCAGATGCGCGTGGCCGGCCATGCGGTCACCGCGTCCTCTCCGCGAACCCTGCAGGCGCTGGGCGTGGGCCGGATTCCCGAGGATCGCATGGGCACCGGATTGATCACCACCCTGCCGCTGTCCAGCAACATCGTCCTGCCGCGCATCCACGAGCGGCGTTTCAGTCGCTTCGGTTTTCTCAAGCCCGGCGCCATCCGGCAGTTCACGCGAAACCGCATTCAGCAATTCGGCATCAAGGCGGAGAGCAGCGGGGTTCGTGCCGGCACCTTGTCCGGCGGCAACCTGCAAAAGGCCCTCTTGGCCCGGGAACTGGCCTGGAATCCGCGCGTCCTGCTCGCCGCCCAACCCAC
>NZ_BBCC01000195.1 GCF_001311845.1 Desulfosarcina cetonica JCM 12296
AACCAGATGCGTATATAGGTAAGCCAGGATTAACTGATTTGATTTTATCCTTAGAGATAAAAAAGCAAACATCGCTAACAAGAGCTAAACATGGAAGAGAGATTTTAAATGACTCTATCTCAAGAAATAGACCTAATTATTTAAATTCAAATCTAAATTTAAACATCGAATCATATTTGTTTGATGTTAATTTACTTGATGGAGAAAAAATTGAAAACCTTAAAATATTATACTGTGGATCATTATCTCAGAATCCATCAGAGTTATTAAATTCAATATGGCTAAAATTAATAATTAGATCATTAAGAAAAAAGTTTGACTATTTGATAATTGACAGTCCTCCCATTCTAACGTTGTTGATGGTTTGATTTTGGCAAAATTATCTGATCAGTCTTTGATTGTAGTTGAATCAGTAAAAACAAAAATAACAGATTTAATGCAAGTTGTTGAAAAAATGAATCAAATAAAACGGCACCCATCGGGTGTAATTATCAATAAACTAAAATTAGATCGTTTTGGATTCCACGACCATTTTTTTTCATATAAATTTCACAGTCGTAAGTATTGAAGTGGAGTGAGTTAGAGTGAGTTAACGACCTTAAATAACTAAATAACACTTTTCAATAGATTTAGGTCGGGCCGTCAATAAAAGAGGCGTAGTAGGGGACACGATAAAGGGCGAGAAACGAATCCCAGATTACAGCCACTTTGGCGGAGGGCAGTGGGAAGGTTTAAGTCGGGGACGAGGATGATTTTATGCATTAAAAAGTTTTTTTCAAAATCATCAAATGATTAGCTGGATTGGGTGGCGTCCACTGATTCATTTTTTCAAATCCAAGATGATGTACTTGGGGTGCTAACTACCGAAGGTAGATAATCAAACTGAATCGCCCACGACGCTTAATCAGTCAGTGTAGGTCCGGTTGCGCTGCGGGCGTTACCGGACATTCGCTGTCGGCCCACATCGAGATTACCACAACGCCTGTTGATAATGCTCAAGGATCGTACGATCTTTAGTTACCAACCCACTCCGTGTAATGGCGGCTTGGGCAGTGATTAAGCGGTCAAATGGATCGCGTGTCCATTTTTCATGCGCAGCGGTTTTGCAAATCTGTTCAAAGCTCTTGTCGCAAACCATCAAACCGATTTGCTGGCTCAGATCGGTATAAATCCGATTCGAATCCACCCGAATTTTTTCAATTTCAGAAAGGAAGTCGATTTCTAGGAGCACCATGGGTGAGATGCGTAATGCCGGCGTTTCCTCAATGGTTTGCCGGGCATTTTGACTAATCAGGTCGAGTCTACCGGCAAACAGCCATATGACAACGTGGGTATCCAGGTAGATCATACGTTTGGATTCCAATTGTCGGACCAGTCCAGGTGGACCAGTTTTTCCGGGTCACCGACGATACAATCGGGATCGCCGACCAGTTTCGCTAACTTTGACACCGGTTCGGAAGGGATGATTTTCAGTTTTTTTCCTTTTCGCTTGATTTCGAGGGGTATTCCCGTTTCCAAAACCTGATCTAGCAAGTTATAAATGTTTTTTCTAAGTTCAGATGGGCTGACTTCCATGGCGTTTTACCTCCAGAAAAAAACCAACCAATAACGTACGTTAATATTACGTTTAAGCGTACGTTATGTCAACATTGATTTTCCGTTATTGCCATTATTGCTCCGGGGCTGAAATTGTGAGGCGAAACGCGTATCGTATCTCCTGAAGTTTGGAAATTAAGCGCGTTGACGACCTTGGCCTTAAACCCGATTGAAAATTTTGTTGTTGATCGTGACCATGGATGTGACTATAGTCAAGTAGTCAGAAAGAGACCGCTGGAGAATTCATATGCAAACAATGAAAGCATCAGAATTTAAAGCAAAATGCCTACATTTGATGGACGAGGTGAACCTTACCGGGCAAGAAATCACCATCACAAAAAACGGTAAGCCGGTTGCCATTCTAAAACCCTACCGTACCCCGGCCAGGACAATTTTCGGGCTGCACAAAGGCCGTGTCAAAAGCAACGATGATTTGATTGAACCGTTGGATGTGCAATGGGATGCGGAAAAATGCTGATTCTCGATACCCACGTTTTGGTCTGGTTGGACGAAGGCAGTTCACAGCTTGGAAAATCAGCCTTGAAACGGATAGACAACGCGCTTGCAATGGGTGAACTGGGGGTGGCGACCATCACTTTTTGGGAAATCGCCATGTTGGTGGAGAAAGGCCGGCTCAGCATGAAAGCCGAACTCGACATATGGAGAACGGAGCTGCTGAGCGCCGGACTGGTCGAAATTCCGCTTCAGGGTCCAAGCGCAATTCGTGCGGGGCAGCTAGCGACATTTCATGGCGATCCCGCAGATCGGATGATTGTTGCCACTGCCATTGAAAATTCAGCAGAGCTTATTACTGCCGATGAGAAGATTCTATCATGGAATCGCTACCATCACACGATCGACGCCCGATTGTAGGCAGCCCCTCTTCATTAAACGAAAGAAAGGCGCCAATGGGACGGGGATGAAAATATGCGTTTCGACTTGACAACGTTTTCCTGCAAGAGCGCAAAGAAACGCATAAAAACATCCCCGTCCCCCGCCCTATTCATCCCCGTTCCTTTTCAGAATCGTTCAATTGATCGCCTTTGACGCGGGCGTCTGCATCAAACCCCCTGCAAGTCAATTTTATGCCAATAGGCTCCCTATCTTCTTGAACGGGTTCGTGGCAGCGAATTGGAGGGCATTATTGCCCGGCGTACCCATTTGTACTATATTTAAACAAACACTTTGGACAGTTGAGCCTATCTGAAAACTTCACCGTTCACCCGATCCGCTCCAAGTGATATATCCAAAGGAGACAAGTCGATACGCGAATTATTCAACCCCATATAGGGAAACTCGGTTGCCATGATCTCCGCAACGCCCTTAATCATCATTATTATCTGTCTTATGGTCATTATGGGGCTTGTTTTTCTCCTTTGCGTGCTTTTGTTGACAAGGAGAGCCGACGTCAATCTGATATCGGCGTTTCGTGACAAGACTGTCCAACTTAAAGAAAAACGAACTGAACGCAATCCTAAAAAAGATCTATTATCCGAACAGTTAAAGTTTGTGACCCTGAGTTTGGATATAGGAAGGGTTCTGACCAAGGGCAGTAATTTAGACAACATGCTGCACCACTGTCTGGAATTATTGCTCTCCCACCTGAATGCCGTTTCGGCACAAATCTGGTTTGTCGATCAAAATGAAAGCGTGCTGGAGCTAAAATCCAGCGCCGGCGCACAAAACAGCAAAGATGCGCAAGCAATCCACCGAAGGCTTGATGAGCAAACACCGATCGGCCTGATCGCGTGCAAAAAGACAGCCTATATCACCAATACCGCCCCGGATGATCCGAAAATCAGTGACCCGGAATGGATTAAAAACGAAGGCATTACGGCCTTTGCCGGTTTTCCGCTGACGATCGAGGATAACATTATCGGTGTCATGGCCTTTTTTTCCCGTTACTCTTTTTCAGACACCGCCTGCGGGGTGATGGCCTCCATTGCTGATGAGATTGCATTGGGAATCGAACGTCTGGTGAGCGAGAGCTCGCTTCGTGAAAGCCATCGAAAATATCGGGCCATTATTGAACAAACCTTTCAGCTTTTCGGAATCTTGTCTCTGGACGGCACAGTGATCGATTCAAATCGGGCGGCCCTTGAATTGGCGGGTGTGAAAAAAGCCGATGTGTTAGGAACGCCATTCTGGGAAACACCTTGGTGGAGCCATTCGACAGAATTACAGAACTGGCTGCGAGAAGCCATCCAACGCGCCGCCTCAGGTGAAGTCGTTCATTCCGAAGTCATTCATCCTGGCCAGGAAGGCAAACCCCATATCATTGATTTTACGCTGAGTCCCATTACCAACGAGCAAGGCGAGATCATTTTTCTGGTCCCCACCGGACACGATGTCACATATCGAAAACGCATCGAAAAAGAGCTTCATCAGGCCTATAAGATGGAGGCTATCGGTACCTTGGCCGCCGGTATCGCCCATGACTTCAACAATGTGCTGTCGATCATTTTATGGCATGCCGAACTGGCCATCAAGCAGACCAAAGAAGAATCCGAGTTCCATAATAGCCTGGTGACGATTCAGGAAGCCGGACAAAGGGCTGCGGATCTGGTTAAACAGATTCTAACCTTCTGTCGCCAGGGGGAGCGTGAATTATATCCGGTCCAAATCGACCTGGTCATCAAGGAAGTGGCCAAGTTTATGCGGGCTTCGCTGCCAACGACCATTGCGATTGAAACCAAAATCGACTCAAAATCCATTGTGTTGGCCGATCCCACCCAAATTCATCAGGTAATGATGAACTTATGCGCCAATGCCGGCCACGCCATGAAAGACAAAGGTGGTATTTTGACGATCACCTTGAAAAATGAGGAAATCGATGAACATTCCGCCAAGTACCATCTCCGCTTGGAACCTGGACGATATGTCAAGCTCTCCGTGCGTGACACCGGGACCGGGATTCCACCTGAAAACCTGGATCGTATTTTCGATCCGTTTTTTACCACCAAAGAGATCGGTGAAGGCACCGGTATGGGATTGTCGGTGGTTCACGGAATCGTGGAAAGTTGCAACGGCAGCATCAGCGTATACAGCGAGCCCAACCAGGGTACCGTTTTTCATGTCTATTTGCCGGTAATGGATCTTAAGCCCAAGCAGACCATGGATAAACCGGTTGCCATTCCCAGGGGCAGCGAAACGGTGTTGTTTGTAGATGATGAGGCAAAACTGGCCATTGCAGGCAAAGGGATCTTGGCACAATTGGGTTACAACGTGGAGATCAGTACCTCGGGTGCGGAGGCTTATGAAAAATTTAGTCAGAATCCTGACCGGTTTGACCTAATTGTCACCGATCTGACCATGCCACATATGACAGGGGATGAACTGGCCCGCAAAATACGCGAGATTAGACCCCATCTGCCCATCATCATGATCACCGGCTTAACCGCCCAGACTACGCCTGAGCAGTTGCAGTCTGCGCGGATTGACAGACTCATCACCAAGCCATTGACCACCAGAGAAATCGCTACGGCCATACGGCAGGTATTGGAAGGGAAGCATTTGGAATAGAGATGGTATACAGTAATAGGAAGTGGTGTTCTTTTTTGCTGGACCACGTCAGTGCCCATGACCGCCTCATCTGAGAGCGCGGGTCCCAGCAAAATTCAGTTTCCCGGGCTTTGTTGATTTTTATGCTTGACAATACAATCCTTGGCAGCTAAATGTCATCATCAAGCAGGGGTGGTCAGATTGGCCTGAGATAATACCCTTTGAACCTGAACCGGATAACACCGGCGTAGGGAGCTCGAGTGATAGTAATTTGTCTCGACGTCGATTCCTGCTGGAATCGACGTTTTTTGTTTGTCACCATTTTTTCCTCCCCTGCATTTGGCGTTTTCGCCAGCTTCCGACCCGTGTCTGCCCTTAAATGCGGTGACCGCTTTCCAACGGCCTTGATGTAGGCCCATTTCGCCTGTTTTCGGAAAGGTACGGACGTCGGGATGGACACTCACTCATTTTTTTCCAACCGATTAACGATGAAGGGGGTTTGCATGTTGAACGAAGTCACCATCAGCAGGGGAATTATCCAAGCCTATTTACAGAAACTGAGCAACTCGCTCGAACTGGATGTCGCCATCGTGGGCGGTGGCCCCTCCGGCCTCGTCGCCGGAACCTATCTTCCATGGCCGGGAAACGTCGCCCTGTTCGACCGGCGATTATCCATCGGCGGCGGGGTATGGGGTGGCGGCATGATGTTCAATGAGGTCGTGGTTCAGGAGGAGGGAAAAACGGTTTTGGATGAATTGGGGTTTCAATGCCAGCCGTTTGAGCCGGGGTATTATACCCTGGATTCCGTATACCTGGCCTCGGGCTTGGTGCATAAGGCGGTTTGTTCTGGATTGAAGATATTCAACCTCGTGAGCATGGAAGATGTCGTAATCAAGGACAAACGTGTGGCGGGACTCGTGATCAACTGGGGCGCCATTGAAACCTTGAAATGGCATGTGGATCCCCTGACCCTGCATGCCGCCTTCGTGCTGGATGCCACGGGACACCCGGCCAATGTCACCGAGGTGCTGGTTCGGAAAATGGGCGTCACCTTGGATACGGCAACCGGCGGCATGGTGGGTGAGAAATCCATGGAAGCCGAAACGGGTGAAATGGATACCGTCAACAATTCAAGAGAGGTTTATCCCGGCCTTTTTGTCAGCGGCATGGCTGCCAATGCGGTATGCGGTGGCTATCGCATGGGGCCGGTATTCGGCGGCATGCTTCTCTCCGGGAAAAAGGTCGCCCGGGCGATGATCGAACGGTTGCCGGCGTAGCTGGGTGCCCACCAATGGCGCACCCGCGCTTTTCCCGCGAACGCCACGGACCGGCTCGTTTTCTTAATCGCCGGTATTACCGTAAGGCTTCCTAAGGATTTTGAATACGCACCATAAAGACAACAAAAGGGCAACGATGCACCCCCCCGGTCGGGCCACGGCGCTTTGAGCAAATGCCAGCCATCCCTATGCTCGCGGCAACCAACGCCCACCAAAGGGGTGCAATCTTGCCCATCAGAACAACCCCCGCTGCGTTTTTGTTAGAAGGGGACGGTGATGAAATTATGCGGTTCCAATTTTCAAGCCCTTATGATAAAGAAACAAGTATGCCAAGACAAGCCAGAATCGATGCGCCAGGCGCGCTGCACCATATCATTTGCCGCGGGATCGAACGACGGAAACTTTTTCTGAATGATGCCGACCGTAATGATTTTGTCGATCGATTATCCCGCATCGTGACGGGCAGCGAAACACTTTGCTATGCATGGGCGCTGATGCCCAATCATTTCCATCTGCTTTTGCGAACCGGGACGCTTCCGATTGCCACGGTCATGCGCCGGTTGTTGACCGGATACGCGGTAAGCTTCAACCGCCGCCACCATCGCCATGGTCGATTGTTCCAAAACCGGTATAAATCGATATTGTGCCAGGAGGATCCCTATCTGCTGGAACTGGTGCGCTACATTCATTTGAATCCCCTGCGGGCGGAAATCGTTGAAGATTTGGAGGCGTTGGATGGATATGCGTACTGCGGTCACAGTCGATTGACCGGCCGCGTCAGCGATGACTGGCAGGCGATGGACGGTGTTTTATCCCTGTTCGGCAAACAGACGAAAACGGCCATGCGACACTACCGCCGCTTTGTCGAAGCAGGCCTCGACCAGGGGAAACGGCCGGAGTTGACCGGCGGCGGCCTTTTGCGCAGCGCCGGCGGCTGGGGCGAGCTCAAATCCCAGCGTCGGATGAAGGCGCACCTCAAGGGCGATGAGCGGATATTGGGTGACAGCGACTTTGTCATGCAGGTTCTTGAATCGGCCCAGGAGCATTTGGAAGCTCGCTATCATTTAAAAGCCCAAGGCTATACGTTCGACCGCCTGATCGCCTGGGTGAGCGACCGATTCGGGATTTCCATTGATGATACGCTGTCGCCGGGCAAATATCCCCATCGGGTGAAAGCGCGGAGCGTGGCGGCCTACCTGGCTGTTAGAAAACTTGGCATGGACGGTACAAGCGTGGGAAAGCGAATGGGCGTGGGGCAATCGGCCATCAGCCGTGCAGTTGCGCGTGGCGAGAAGCTGATGACTGAATTGGAGATCTCTTCTCCTTTTAAGGGGTGACCCGATTTCGGCGGCCGTAGGCGGGTGGAAAGAAAGGCAAGTCATGTTTTACCGCGTTGGGGCGGATCTGGTCCTGATCGTCCATATCGCCGTGGTCATCTTCGCACTTTTGGGTGCCGGTGGGGCGTTTAAATGGCGATGCGTGGTCATACTCCATCTTCCGGTCATGCTGTGGGTCGCCGTTGTGATGCTGACGGGCGGCTTGGGGCCGCTGGCACTGCTTGAACATGCGCTCCGTTTGCGAGCCGGTCCGGCCGTGGAAAAGATGGGATGGGTTGAACAGATTCTGACCCCCTTTTTTTATCCGACACCGCTGACCCGGAATTTTCAGATCCTTTTGGGCGCCGTCATACTGATGGTAAATGGGGTGATCTATTCATGGATATACGGTTTTCGGGAACGCTGGCGCCGGTTCAAAGCCCGCGATAACCGTTAGGAATTCTATGAGATGGAGCACATGAAGAATCGCATTGACATTTCACCCGGCAACCAGCGGCTGTTTCAGGATCGCGCGGGTCGCCGGGTCCTGCTGCACAAGGCCGGCATTGCCGTTTCCTTTTGGCTGGATGAAAATGACATTGTTCATTTAGTGGAGCGAGTCGAGGGTGTCGATTTCAAGGAAACAGGCGCTCAATTGAAACGGGACGGCTGGACATGTGTCGGACCGGGGATGGCGTATGCCGGATTGCTGGAAGACAAGGACCGTCCGTGACGCGGATTAAAGGCCCTGGCGCACCTTAACCTATTCAAAAACGCATCAGCTTCAGCAAGAACGGTATCCTTAGGAAAGTGAGAAATGGCCATCACCTGCGCCGGGTTGCCGCGCATGCGGGTGGGGTGGGCGGTTTCGCCGTTCAATTTTGAGGGGAAAAACCATTTTTCAAGAAAATATGGGGACGGACTTTTTCTTAACGGCGGCATTTTATACCCAAAACTGAACGGCGAAGACATCCAATCAGAACCACCAGATATTGCGTTGGCGGGGGTTCCCGTAAGAATCGAAGGAATCGCCTGACTCACGCAATACTGCCTTCAGATCTTCTTCACTAAAATCAAAACCATCTCCAACCGCGGCAACGACAAATTCAGGCATGGTTTCGATCTGATTGTATTTAAGGCGTAAATCTTTATCTTCTCCACCAGTAATTAAAAATCTTTCAACTTCTTTCTTGGACATGATTATCTCCTTTCAGACAATAAAATTGATGGCATCTATAATTTTTTTTTAATCCTCATCATCAATGACGATTTATGGTGGTTATGAATCAGACATACGCATGTAGTGTGCCATATTGATTCTTGCAGCCATTTGAATTTCAGGTGAGGATAAATCCATTCTGGAGGTGCTATTTTACAACCTGGATTTAGCCTGTTTCTTGCCATGTTATCTAGTTATTGACGGATTGAGGATCTTGCCGAGTTTCAAAAAGAGTATGGGGCGGTGGAAAAGGGAAAACACAAAATTGAAGAAAGAACAAAAAAACAATGCAAAATTGTATATGAACATCTACAAAATCGACGACGAACTGATCAATGAAGCCTAACAGCTTGTTGGTCTATTCTGCAGCCGAAGCAATGAAACCGTTTGACGATCCTCGGTTTTCTCCCACCGCGGAAGTGAATCGGGCGCTAAAACCCAAAGGGCAAGGCGTTATCGCCTTGCCCTTTGGGTTTTAGCGCCGTGCTGGCTGCCGGAATAGATCAAATATTGAACTGCGCGACCATCTGTTTTAAGCTTTCGGAAAGCTTGGCCAGTTCTTGGGCGCTGGTGTTGACCTGTGTGCTACCTTCCGACATTTCTTGGGCCGCTTGGTTCACCTCTAAAATATCTTTGGCGATACTGGCTGACCCGGTAGAACTCTGAGCAACGTTTACATTGGCCTCCTGGATTCCCTGCGCGGCTTGGTTGACATTGCTGGAAACCTCTCTGGTCGATGTGGACTGCTCTTCCATGGCGCTGGCGATGTTAGCCACAATTTCGTTGATTTCGGCAATCACTTTCTCAATTCTTCTTCTTTTGTTGAGTCATGTACCAACGACCATTATTTGGGAAATAGTGCCATTTCCAATCCAATGCACAATTTTTCTATCTGCATCTATTTGAAAATATTTAGATAATTTTTTTTTACGAAATTGCCTGATAAAGACAGGAAAGTTACAGGATATCTCAAACGACAACCGTGGTAGCTCGCGGTATCAGTCCCGTCTGACCAGCAACAACGTGTTGCCGATCACGGTGAGGCTGGAGAGCAGCATGGCCGTGGCGGCGATCAGTGGGGTGAGCAGTCCGCTCATGGCCACGGGAATGCCGATCAGGTTGTAGATCCAGGCACACCACAAATTTTGGGTGACCTTGCGGTTGACCCGCCTGGAAAGTGAGAAAACATCCATCAACTGGGCTGGATCGCCGCGCATGAGGGTGAGGTGGGCGGCCTCGGCAGCCAACGCCTGGCCGTTGTAGAGGCCACGGCCAGGTGGGCGCGGACCATGGCGGCTGCGTCATTGATGCCGTCGCCCACCATGGCCGGCCGGTGTCCCTGTTGGATCAGTTGGTCGATGAAGGCGGCCTTGTCCGCCGGCAGCAATCCCCCTTGGGCGACATCCGCACCCAGGGCCTCGGCCACTTCCCGGGTAACCCGATGGCCGTCCCCCGAGATGACGGCCATCGGACGGTATTCGGCCTTCAGCCTTTCGATCAGGTCCGGCACCGTTGGTCGGAGGCTGTCGCCAAAATACAGGCTGGCCGCCGGCTGTTCGTCTACACTCATGAACACCCGTGAAAGGCCGGTTTCCGTTTTCCCGGACGGTTGGCCCGTCGCCATGTCAGCCGTTTCCCAGGCAAACGGCCGGCTGCCGATGCGCAGGTTTTTCTTCTCAATACACCCCGCGACGCCATCGGGGAAGGTTGCGATATCGTCGACGCGGGCCGGTGCAATGCCCTTTTGCCGGGCATGGGCGTTGATGGCGCGGGCGATTTCATGGTCCACGGCGTGTTCTATACCGGCGGCCCAGGCGATGACCTGATCCGTGTCCAGGCCCGGACGGCTTTCCACCCGAACTAGCTGCCAGCGTCCGCGCGTGAGGTCCCGGTTTTGTCGAACACGATGCTGTCCGTCGTGCCGGCCCGTTCGAAGGCTTCGATGTCGCGCACCAGGATTCCCCGGCGGCCGGCCAGGGAGATCCCGGCCAGGCGGGCCATGGGAATGGCAACACCCAGGGCGCAGGGGCAGGAGATGACCATGACGGTCACGGCCCGCACGAGCGACTGGTGCAGGGATAGACCGCTCAAGGCACAGGCGATCCCCGTGCCGGTGGCCAGCAAAACGATCAGGGGCACGAATCCGCGCAGCATTCGGTCCGTGCGCCCCTCGAAAACACTTCTCTGTTCCAGGCTGCGGGTCATGATGGCGATCATCTGGCCGAGCACGCTGGCCTTGCCAAGGGTTTCCGCCGTGGCGACCGCGCGGCCGTCGATGATCCGCGTGCCGCTTTTGATGATGTCGCCGGCCGCTTACGGCGTACCGGCCGCGG
>NZ_BBCC01000196.1 GCF_001311845.1 Desulfosarcina cetonica JCM 12296
CACTTCCACGCCTGCCGGGGTCATGCTCACCCGGTTCTCTTCCGATTTGATCTCTTTCAAGATTCCGACAATCATGGTCCCCTCCCGATGCGTTGACAGTTAACCCTCAACTTGGGCTACAGGCGATCCTTCAGGCGCTCGCGAATCACCGTTTCGAGCGTCGGCATGCTGTTGTCCTGATAGGCATAGCGGACCCGGACCACCGGTTTGTTGACCTTGACCACGGCGGTCAGGTCGATGGGCGTGGCCGACAACACCAGATCGCACGGGCAGGCGTTGATCGTCTCTTCCAGGTCCTTGATTTGTGCGCTGCTGTATCCCATGGCGGGAAGCAAGGTGCCGATGTGGGGATAGCGCGCGAAGGTCTGCACCAGGCTCCCCTTAAGGTAGGGGCGCGGGTCGGCCAGGGAGGCCGCGCCGAACCTTCGCGCGGCGATCACGCCGGCACCAAAGGGCATTTCCCCATGGGTCAGCGTCGGCCCGTCCTCCACCACCAGAACGCGTCGGCCCTTCACCGCCTCCGGGTCCGCCACGGAGAGGGCCGAATCGGCCAGGATGATCGTGGCGGCGGGATTGTTTTTAACAATCGTCCGGCGCAGCGCTTCGACATTCTCGGGCAGGGCGCTGTCGACCTTGTTGATCACGGCCACGTCGGCCATGAGCATGTTGGTTTCACCGGGGTGGTAGGTGGTCTCGTGACCGACCCGGTGGGGATCGAAGACCACGATGTTAAGATCGGGCTTGAAAAAGGGCGTATCGTTGTTGCCACCATCCCAGACGATCACGTCGGCCTCCTTTTCAGCCGCCGCCAGGATCAGGCCGTAATCCACACCGGCGTAAACCACCGCGCCCATGTCGATGACCGGTTCGTACTCCTCGCGTTCCTCGATGGTACAACGCTGGTTGACCAAATCTTCCCGTGAGGAGAAGCGCTGCACGATCTGCCGGGTGAGGTCACCGTAAGGCATGGGATGACGCACGCAGACCACGCGCTTGCCCATCTTCTGCAAGATCCGCATCACATGCCGGCTGGTCTGGGACTTGCCACAGCCGGTGCGTACGGCGCAGACCGAGATGACCGTGCGCTGGGAGGTCAGCATGGTGTAGGGAGCACCGATGATGATGAAATCGGCGCCGGCGGCAGTCACCTGGGAGGCCTTGTGCATGACCTCCACGTGGGGCACGTCACTGTAGGAAAAGGCCACCAGATCGATCTTTTCTCTCCGGATCAATTCCATCAGTTGATCGTCGGCAACAATCGGGATGCTTGGGGATAGCGGCTGCCCGCCAGTTGGGGCGGATAGATCCGGCCGTCGATATCGGGAATCTGGGTGGCGGTGAAACAGACCACTTCGTAGCGTGGGTTGTCGCGGAAGTAGACATTGAAATTGTGAAAATCCCTGCCCGCGGCCCCCATGATGATCACTTTCTCGACCATGCACACCTCCTTGGTGGATATCTGAAAAGCGCTCGGACGATGGACCGGTCATTCATTACTCTACAGTATCGCCCAAAAGCGACGTTCTGAAAAGGGGAGAAAGATTAGCGTGGCAATGGAAGGCAGGCGGCGATGGTGAGAAGAAGGATACGCGTAACGCCGATATCGGGCTTGTTACGAATCCGTCAAGGTTGGACGCCGCCGATGCAAAATGGACAGCGGCGGCGCAGCGAAAGCGGCGGTCAGGCCGTGGCCAAATCGTAATCGGCGATCAGGGAGTTCATTAACTCCTTCACGGAGACGATCTTGTCGACGCGAAAGGCGTTGGCGCCGGCGAAGGCGAATCCGCTTTTCAATTTACCCTGGCGGGCCATGGCCAGGGCCAAGCCGATGCAATAGGGGCTGGTCTCCGGGTCGCAGGTCTTGATGCAATGGTAGGGGCAACGGAAGGGGCGTCGGGTCCCTCGGCCGCCTCCAGCAGAAACTGGTTGCGCAGGGCCTGCCGGGAAGGCCCACGGGGCTCTTGATGACCATCAGGTCTTCGGCCTTGGCATCCAGGTAGGACTGCTTGAAGGCCGCATCGGCATCGCACTCGTGGGTGGCCACGAAGCGGGTGCCCATCTGCACCCCGCTGGCACCCATTTCGAGGAAGCGCCGGATGTCGGCGCCATCGTAGACACCGCCGGCGGCGATCACCGGGATGCACACGCCGTGTTCGGCCTCGACCTTTTTCACTTCGGTCAGCACATCCCGGACCAAGTTCTCCAGGCAGAAGGCCGGATCGTCCAATTGCTCGGCCTTGAAGCCAGGTGCCCGCCGGCCTTGGGACCTTCCACGACAAAGGCATCGGGCAGGTAGCCGTAACGCTGGTACCAGCGTTTAGCGATGATCGCCGCGGCCCGGCCCGAGCTGACGATGGGTACCAGGCGGGTACGGTCGCCTTTTTTGAGAAAACCGGGAAGATCCAGTGGCAGTCCGGCGCCGGCGAAGATCAGGTCGACTTTCTCGGCGATGGCGGTCTTGACCATCTCGGCGAAATGGGTCAGGGCGACCATGATGTTGACGCCGACGATCCCGGCGGTTTTCTCCTTGGCTTTTCTGATTTCGCGGGCCAGGGCCCGACAGTTGGCCTCCAGGCCGTTGGTGGCGATATCCTTTTCGGTGATGCCGGCCATGGCGCCGGCGATGACGCCGATTCCGCCGGCATTGGCTACGGCCGAAGCCAGATTGGACATGGAGATCCCCACCCCCATGCCACCCTGGATAATTGGAAGGCGACTGACCAGGTGGCCGATTTTAAGTTCAGGCATTTTCATGGATAGCACCATTGAACGGATATGCAAAATTGGAATCAACAACATCAGCAGCACATACGAAATAAAATATGCATAGCCAAGCGACGGACGCGGAACAAGCGATAAAGGGGCTATTACAATTGTTTTACAATTGAGGGGTTACGCAGCCGCCAAGAATACCAGCGCGTAATATCGGGGCACCGTTCACAGCGGGCAAGCATGCTGCGATGGTGGTGCTCACCGAGCATCAGCAGGTGGGTGACAAAATGTCCCCAACCGATCTAAAACATATTGATTTATCAGTAGGCTATGATAATCCTTCAATTCCATTCAATAAAAAAGGGATGATTAACGATTAGAAAAGGATGTTACAATGTCTATTATTACCATCTCAAGAGGATCCTACAGTCGCGGAAAAGAAGTGGCCGAAAAAGTGGCCGCCGACTTGGGGTACGAATGTATTTCCCGCGATATTCTGCTGGAAGCGTCAAAAGAATTCAACATCCCGGAGATCAGGCTGGTCAGGGCGCTTCATGACGCCCCGTCCGTCCTTGAAAGATTCACGCATGGCAGAGAACGCTATGTGAGTTACATCCGCAAAGCCCTATTACAGCGTATTCAGCAGGGCAATGTTGTTTATCACGGTCTGGCAGGGCACTATTTTCTATTGGATCTGCCGAATGTGCTCAAAGTCAGAATCATTGCGGATATGGAAGAGCGGGTCAAGGAAGAGGTCCGGCGGGAAAAGATTTCAGCGGAAAAAGCCCGTTATATTCTGAAAAAAGATGATGACGAGCGCAGGAAATGGGGGCTTGGGATATACGGCATTGATACCTGGGACAGCAGTCTTTACGACATGGTGCTGAATGTAAAAAACCTGACGGTTGAAGATGCGGCGGCGTTGATCTGTCAAGCGGTGGAAAAACCGCAATTTGAAACCACCCCCGAATCCGAGAAGCTTCTGAATGATTCCCTGCTCGCCGCAAAAGTTCATGCCGCCCTGGTGACCATCCTACCGAAAATCATGGTTAAAGCCGATAACGGTGTCGTCGGCATCGGCCAAGCAGATGCACATTCGGATGTAAAAAATGATATCTTCAATGAAATCAAAAGCACTGCCGAAAAAATAGAAGGCGTCAAAAAGGTTGTCATGAATATGCACAAAAAAACGGATGAGCATCGTACCGTCAATCCGTTTCATAAAATATGATGCCGACGGAGAAAGGCCATGTCCCTGAATACCGTTATCATCAACGACATCACCCTTGGCCGGGTGCTGCTCTGGCTGGGTATCGGTTTCGGAATCTATGCGATTGCCAAGTGCTATCGACTGCTGTTCATCCGCCGAAACGTCAATCTGCAGCATATGACCTATTTCGTTTGCAGCAACTGCGGCTGGGAAGGGCACATCAGCAAATTCGGTACGTACTGCCCCAAGTGTCGTTCACCCCTCCCCCCTGAGTGATGTCCGCTTCCGGCAAACGCTCAAATACGCCAAAGCGGCAGTGATGGGGTGCGCATCCGGAACGTCCCGGGTGCCACACCAGCCGCCGTGAACCCCAACGATGCGGCACGGCTTCATGCGGGCAGGATCCGTTCGAGCTCCTCCCGGGTGAGTCGGTTTTTCTCCATGAGTTGGCGAACCAGTTCGTCCATCGTTTCCCGGTGCGATTCGATCATGAGGCGGGCCTTCTCCAGCTGCTGGGCGATGATCCGTTCTTTTTCTCTAACAACGACCAGAGCCAGGGAGCCGTCCCGCAGGGCATCGTCACCCAGGGCCACCTGCCCTGGTTTCGCAGCCATGCCATCGTGTCGGACCATGCCCTCGGCCACCCGCGTCGCCTGCTGCAAGTCTCCCCGAACGCCGCTGGAAAGCCCGTCCACCTCGCCGTAATAGACCATTTCGGCAGCCCGGCCACCCATGGCCTGGCGGATGGATTGTTCCAGTTCCCGTTTGGTATAGATCATTTTATCTTCAAGGGCCTCGCGCTCCACATAGCCGCCGGCGCGGCCACGGGCCACGATGGTGATCTGCATGGGCTTGTCCCCCTGCAGCCAGCCCACCAGGCAGTGCCCGGCTTCATGACGGGCGATTCGCAGGAGTACCGCCGGATCCGTCGCCCTGCCCTTGGCATCCCCCATGCGCAGGGTTTCGAACGCATCTTCTATAATGCGTCGGTAATCACCCCGTCGGCTTGGGCGGCCCGCCGGCCGGCCAGGCGAATGGCTCGCTCCAGGTTGGCAATGGTGTCTCCGGCCGACTGCGGGCAATGCGGCCGATGACCGCATCCGAGATACGGCACTTGGCTGCCGGGGCGAGGCGCTTGCTCAGGAACGCCGTTCGGGCGGCCTTGTCCGGCCGATCCACCTCCACTTCACGGTCGAATCGACGGACCAGCGCCGGATCCAACGCGTCCACCAGATTGGTCGCGGCGATGACGATAACGGGTTTGGCCGCCGGTGTGGAAAATCCGTCCATCTCCGTGAGGATGGCGTTCAAGGTCTCCTCCTGCGCCCGGTTGAAGCCCGTCCCCTCGCGCTTGCGGCCCACGGCGTCGATCTCGTCAATGAAGACGATGCTGGGCGCGTAGCGCCGTCCCCGGGCAAAGAGGTTGCGGACGCTTTCCGGTCCGCTGCCCACATACTTGGTCACGAAATTAGTGGCCGATTCCACGAGGAAGGCCACCTGGCTCTCGCCGGCCAGCGCCCTGGCGAGCATGGTCTTGCCCGTACCCGGCGGGCCGTACAGAAGCACGCCACGCGGCGGCGTGAGCCCCAGACCGGCGAACCGGCGTGGGTTCTTCAGCAATCCACGATGTGTCGCAGCTCCAGCTTGGCCTGGTCCGCCCCGAAAACGTCGTCAAACCCCATGGCCGGACGTTCCGCATCGCTGATCAGACCGCCGACATCGTCGGCGGCCGGCGAGTTCACCACCCTTAACCCACGCAGCCGGATGAGCATTTCCGCCCCATTGGCCACTACGGCGGGAACGGTGTCAAATGCCAGGGCCTTGCCCTGCCCGACGATCCCGGCCACACCGCGTTCCCTGCGGATGCGCAGCACACGCTGGTGCAGCCGCTGCTCAAATGCGGCAATATCGTCGGCGTCGAACCGGACACCATCCTCAAACGAAAGGCCGTCGATTTTACACGTTAGATCGATGGCCCCCCGAACACCATACCGTGCGGCACTCATGAGCAGTTCGTCGTCCACGGAGGATGCCGTCGGTGCCACCAGGTTGAGCATGAACGCCGGAGGGGATTCCGGAGATTCATTCAGGCAGCGCAGCAGTTCGATCCCGCGGCGAAGCAGCCGTGCGCCGATGGGTGCCTTGTCGAATCCGGCCACGGTCAGCCCCAGATACGCATCCATGTCGGTGCCGCTCGGAACGTGGGCAGGTTCGAGACTTTCGATCCAGGGGTCGACGAGTGCCAGATCGAATTCGTCCGTGGCGATCAGCGTCTTGGCGGCATCCATGTCGTTGGCGAAAGCGATCTCGATGCCATCGATGCCGGCGGCGGCCGCCAGCACCTGGGACCGCGCGGCAAGAAGCAATTTGGCCCTTCCCGGAGGTTGCATGACGTCGGCCAACGCTTTGTCGAACTGGCCATCGTGAGGGTTCTCGACACAAAACCGCACCAGTTTAGCATTGTCCAACACCGTTTGCAGATGGTCGGTCGACATGTGCCGGAGTAGATTGAAAAACGCGTTCTTGCAGAAAATCTCCGCCTGGGAGCGCACCGTGCGAGCATCGGTCCTGGCGCCTTCGCGCAGCACCAGGCACAGGGGGACCGCCGGATCGATATCGAAGCGCTTCCCATGGGCCTGTTCAAACAGGGCTCCCACACGCTGCATCTCCTTTTCCGCGATCTGGACCAACTCGCCCACCCCAAGCCGGTTGAACATGACCGGGTATCCCGTGGCCATACGCGAGCATATGGCCTGGGGAAAAAACGGTTTGTGCGTGCGCGGATCCATCTCCTGTTCAAGGGCGGATAAAATCGTGCGGCGATGCAGGACCGCACCGGTGGCGGCGCCGTCCGCGTAAAGCATCCGTCCCGCGTTGGTGGTGAAAATGATCAGTGTATCCCGGAAATTGACGTTCGCTTCGGTGAATTTGTCTTCGAGGCTGCCGTTGTCCAGGATCTGGAGAAAAAGGTGGATGACATCCAGGCTGGCCTTCTCGATTTCATCGAACAGCAACATCGCATGGGGATTGTCCTGAACGAACTGGGTAAGCTTGCCCGGTTTGGCTCCGCGGTAACTGCGCTGGGCGCCAACGAGCTGGACAACCCCCATGGCGTCGCCGTAACCGGACATGTCGAGCCGTAAAAACGGCTTGCCTAAAATCTCGGCACCCGTCTCGGCCAAGAACGTCTTGCCCACCCCCGGCGGGCCGGCAAAAACGAAGATGCCTTTGGGACGTTTGCGTTTGGCGTCTGCCGATGCGGTCACCTCGGCATTGAAGATTCCCTCCACGAAGGCATGGATGGCATGATCCTGACCCAAAATGGTTTCCAAGAGCTGACCGCGCAGTTGTTTGAGACGGTTCGTCAGGCGGGCCAGATCGATGGGGCCGGGGTCCTCGGAGGGAGGCGAACCCTCCATCCCGGATGGCGATGGTCCCTCGGTATTTTCATCGATGGATTTCAGATGCGCTTTGAGCAGCGGCGTCGGCGGTTGCCGCCGGGCGGCCTCGAGAAGATCGACACCCATTGGGTCTTGCAAGCCCCGGGCCTGGGCATGATGCCAGGCATCCTTGATGAGTTTGAGCGCGGCGGGAGAGAGCAGCGGACGCCCTTCTCCCGCCGCGGCCGCCCCCCGGCCCATATCCGCGCGCAGGCCTCGGCGCAGTTCGGACGGTCGTTTGCCCATACCGATGATGGCGTCGCGAATCTTGCGCTGATCCTCGATCAAGGGCTGAATTTCAGCGGCCCCCGAGGCCATTAACCTGAGAAGCGGTTCGGGCAATCCGGCGAATTTGGTGACGCCCATGATCATGTGTTCGGGTTCGATGGCGCTGAAACCGGCGGCGGCGGCTTCCTTTTCGGCCAGGATCTGGATGAGTCTGAAGGGCCAATTGATGCTCACGGATCACTCCCTTTTGCCGGGCATGCGAACGGATTGGCCCCAAACGCGCTTTGCGACGAAGCGAATCATCATTGCGAACACCAACAAATCGTTTTTCGACTCGGGTGGGATGCCGCTTATTATCGATTCGCCATCCATCATCATGGTCAACCCATGGTCTGTGCGAATCAATGCAATGTCTTCCATTGTGCCAAACGGAATGCTGATCGGCAAATTTGTTTTACTCATGTACCGGAGTTTCCGGTTGGTCAAGACACACAAGGAAGAGCCTGATGCCGATTCTGGATCGGAAAATACGGCAGCCAGCATTGTCTCTTCTCCATGCAAACCAAAGCGGTAATAGATATCGATGGGATCCACGGTTTCAAGCCGGGTGCCAGTGACCACCCTGCCCGACGTCAAGCGCTTTTCCGATTCGGATAGAAGCGCCGCAAAGCATGAGGGCCGTGATTCCGGTGCCAATGCGCCAACCTGGCTCGCCAATTCGTCCAGAGCCCATTCCCCGAAACCTGAAAGCGCAAGCTGCGCTTGAAGACCCATCAGTTCCACCCGCCCCCAACAGGGGAATTCCCGGGGACGGAAGCGATCTTCCAGCTCAGCTGGTTCATGGTTCATGGCCAGGGGATCGCTAAATACCCTGGGCGTACAACTCGCCAAAAAGGAACGGATGAGGGGGCGTGCCCGCATGAGATCCGATCTGTCGGGCAGACGCAAATCCCAGTCTAAGGCAAGGCATTTAACCACCCCCTTATTGTCCTTTGAACCCGCCATCAGCAGAAATGAACCGTCTCTGACAAACATGAGTTTATTGACCCCCATTCCCGGAACGTCCTTGGTGATGGAGCAGGTATTATCCACATCCCAGACGAGCAGTGCCGTCCCGTCGCGATCGCTGACCGCCACAAATCGTCCGTCAGGGGATAAAGCGGCCAACAGACTATATCCCTTGCGGAATTCCACCGCCATGGAGGTCGGTTCAGGAAACGGCGTTCCTTTTTGCCAAACCATGATGTGCAAAGGATTTCCCTCGCCTCCTCCGATCGCACCGATGACGACAAAATCGCCTTGCGGTCGGGCCAAAAGGCAATCTGTACTGAAATGGTCAGGAAGGGGAATATCCGTTTGATCCGGCATTTCATTGGGCAAATGCCAGATATTCGTCCATACGTTCAGGCTGACCAGGAAACGGCCATCCACATCCGATTTGGCCGCCTTTTCAGGAAGCGTGACCTTGCAGTAATGGGCATAGGATAATAAATTTCCAGTCCTGGCATCCAGAAGCATAGGAGATCTGTTCGTGACAATTGAACTCCCGATAAGGACTTGCAGGCGCCTGGGGTTCCAATCAAGAATGGTCGCCGTACCGGAATTTTTTTGACCGTCCACCAGTGGTTTCCCACTCAGTGGTGCATAAACGCTGACACCGTTCTTATAGGCATGACAGCACAATCCCCACATATCATCGTAACGCGTCCTGATTGGCTCTGTTTTCGGAACCCGCCAGGGCAGCTGATCCTGCTCTCCACTAATGATATCGATGCGCTCCGCCGAATGATCATTCGCATCGTGAACGAGCAACAATCGCTGATCACCATCCATCAACGCACAGACAAAACGATATGAGGCGTCGGGGTTGGCCGCCGTGATGGTTCTGGCCAACCAGCTTCCCCGGCACGCGCCTCTGGCCATGCGATGGCCAACACGCCACCATAAGGACAGCAGGGATGGATCACGTTCATACCCGTTTAGCGCCCGGGCCCGCTTGAGTGCAGCAAGAGTGTCCGCATAGTTTGCTTGCCGGTAAAACTGAGATGCCGCGTCCATCGCTTGGGTGAACGCCGATTGGGCCGTGACGGCAACCTCGCTGGTCGTGACACGGCACAGGGCCAAGGGTGCAGGGCGTGGTGAGGCGATTCGCCGCCGGGTCAGAAAGGGACCCCGAAAGGGCAGTTCAACCACGCTCACGGAACCATCACCCAATTCTTCCAAATGAATGATTTTGGAGATTGCTTCGCATTTCAATGAACATCTCAGACGGTTGTTTCGAAGGTCGATGATCTGCCAAAAGCACTGGTTGCCGAAGTTACGCCCAGAAATCGCAAATAGCTTTCCGTCCGCGGACAACAGCGAACTGCTCGTGGCTCTCATACCTGCCGGTGGCAGATCGAATTCCCGTTCCAGAACCAGCCGTTCTGCTCCGATGCGGTATTGCTCCACCACCCACGGACTCCCTTGTTGGTAGGGAAATCGGCAAACAAAAAGATGCTCGCCGGAGGGAGAAAAATCCAGGCTTTTGCATATCCGTTTGTTCATTGCATGGGAAAAGCAACGACCACTCGGATAATCCAAAATTACGATTGCCTTTTTTTCTACGGGACGACTGCCAGGGGAAGGACTGCTAAACGTACAAGAAACAGCCAGCCGGGTCATATCCTGAGAGCAGGCGAATACAGGGGGGCCATATTGGCTATGTTCGCGGAAAATGTGGGTGGAGGAATGATTAAGATCCACTATGATCAGCCATTCGGGGGCGAAACAGGAGAGGTATCGACCGTCACGACTGAAAACGAGTTTTTTGCATACGTGACCGGCCCTGAAGCGTTGCTTTTCGTCAGGGTGTACCCCATCCCAGATAGACATTACCGGAATGTTGAATCCGAGATCGATAACCTGTACAAAACCGGACTCATATCCCAACGCCGCAAGGTTTCGAGCCGATGACCGCGCCAGGGAAGTAATCTTACCCATTCCCTCAAACAACGGTATTCGACTAACTTGCATGTCCGGTTGATCCATGACGGGTATCTTATCCAGTTCCAACAGGCAGACGGTGGACGTGCTTCGATCAAACAATACCGCTCGATCCTGATCATCAATGAGATCGGCGCCATCACTTAGATATTGCAGTACTTTTTCGTATTGCCCGAACGAAGTCGGTTCATACATGTCCGCCGATGGAATTGTTGCCAGGGCATTTGTTATCTCATCCGTCAAAGGGGCGGTTTCTTCAAGGATGCGGCGGGCGGCCATAATGTCACCCCGTTCGAGATGGATTTTGCTAATAAAAAAATCTATTTGCCGAACTTGCCCTGGCGGACAGGAAGCACGAACCGATTCCAGATCATGGATGACGTCCATATCCGTGATCTCTCCGGCGCGCCAGCGCAAAAGCCCCAGGTTGTAGGTGGCCTCGGGGTGATGGGGCTCAAGGGCGAGGGCCTCCTCGAGCAGGGCGACGGCCCGGTCCCGCTGTCCCAGGTCCAACTGGGACAGCGCCTGGTTCACCAGGCTGTCCGCCGAACGGGCCTGGTCCTGGCGGGGTGACTGGCGGGGGTAGTCGTTGCCGCATGCTTCGCGGTAAATGGTGATGAGCCGGTCGGCGATCTCCTCCATATCCCGCAGG
>NZ_BBCC01000197.1 GCF_001311845.1 Desulfosarcina cetonica JCM 12296
CGATCTCGGCGGCCTTGGGCTGCGCGCCGCTCATCCCTCCCAGGCCCGAGGAGACGAAGAGGAGTCCGGCCAAATCGCCATCCGCCGGCACACCGCACATCCGGCGACCGGCGCCCAGAAGGGTGTTGAAGGTACCATGCACGATTCCCTGGGGACCGATGTACATCCAGCCGCCGGCGGTCATCTGCCGTAGGAGGAAACCCCCATCTGAGTGGCGATTTCCCAGTCGTCGGGGTTGTCGAACAAGCCCACCATCAGGCCGTTGGTAATGATCACCCGGGGAGCAGCCGGACCGGAGCGGAACAACCCCAGGGGATGGCCGGATTGCATCACCAGGGTCTGGTCGTCGGTGAGCGCCTGGAGGTATTTCTTGATCAGCCGGAACTGCATCCAATTTTGGCAGACGCTGCCCGTTTCGCCGTAAGTCACCAATTCATAGGGATAAAGGGAAACATCGAAATCGAGATTGTTGTCGATCATCAACTGGCAGGCGCGACCGGCCAGACAGTTACCCGAATATTGGTCGATGGGGAGGGCGCGGATTTCCCCATCGGGCCGGAATCGGTACCCGTAAATGCGCCCCCGGGTCCTCAGCTCTTCTAAAAATTCCGGGATCAGGACGGCATGGTGTTTATCGGGAATATAGCGCAGGGCATTTTTCAAGGCCGTCACCGTCTGGCTGCGGCTCAGGCGGAAGCCCCGGTCCGGCGCTCGTCGGATGCCGGCCTTGAACGCCGGCATGCCAGGGAGGGGTTCATCCAGATAAATCTTCATCGCCTTGGAAATATCCGTGTGGGTCAGCATGGGACCATCCTTTGAAACAGGCCGACAAATGGTGTATATATTTATATTTTAAGGCATAATGGGACGAGCTCCGCCTGTCAACAAAAACTCGGATAAAATGGAATGGGAGAAGAAAATGAACGATCGCTCAACATGGTTGATGAAAGCCATTACCGCTGCATTGGCCGCCGGCAGGTCAATTATAGATGTCTATGCGTCATCGCAGATGGACATTGAGAAAAAAACGACGGCTCGCCCCTGACCCGTGCGGACCGTCGCTCGAATGAAATCATCCAGGCGGCGATGAACGAGCTGGAGATACCCATTTTGAGCGAAGAAGGCCTCAGTATCCCATTTGAAGAGCGCCGCCAGTGGCAACGCATGTGGATTGTCGATCCGCTGGATGGCACCAAGGAATTTATCAAGCGCAATGGCGAGTTCACGGTCAACATCGCTTTGGCGGAAAGGGGTGTACCGACCATGGGCGTTATTTATGTTCCGGTGACCGGCACGCTTTACTTTGCCGATACGCGCCTAGGCGCTTTTAAAATTGACAACGCCCAGGGCATCATGGCCGACGGCATGGCGGAACTGACGCAGTTGATCCCAAAGGCAGCCCGTTTACCCGTACCCCAAAACCAGGGCCGTCCTTTCACCGTTATGGGGAGCCGGTCTCACGCCACACCAGAACTAAAAGCCTATGTTGACGCCATCCGGGAAGAACACCCGGGCGCATTATTCATTCCAGCCGGAAGTTCTCTGAAGATCTGTCGGGTGGCTGAAGGATTTGCAGATATTTATCCCAGATTGGGCCCGACCATGGAGTGGGACACGGCTGCCGGCCAGGCCATTGCTACAGCCAGCGGTGCGAAAGTGGTTCGGCATGACGACGGCAGCCCCCTGACATACAACAAGCCGGAATTGCTCAACCCCTGGTTCATCGTTAAAAGATGAAGGATTTCAGGATATAAAAATTTCTCCCGCAAGGCCGTCGGTGGGATTCCGACTGAAAAAACGCTTGACTTCATAAGGACGTCTCTCTATATGTAATGCACTTTTTCGGGCGATTAACTCAGCGGGAGAGTGCCACCTTCACACGGTGGAAGTCACAGGTTCAAATCCTGTATCGCCCACCAGCGAGGTACCAAAAGGGGCTGCAGCCATCAAGCTTGCAAGCCCCTTTTTTTGGTCGGGATTGTCTTTTCAAAACATTGTCACCCTACCAATGAAAACGACGGCCAGGAAATTTTCCATGGCCGTCGTTGGGTTTGTGGTATTCGATCGTTATGGGCGTATCAGCAACCGGTCTATGAACGTTGCCCCAGGATGAACCCTCGCCAGTTTATCTTATGCGCGCCACAACCGTGGTTGCGGAGGTTGCATTACCAGCGGCATCGGTTGCCGTCACGGTAATCACATTGAAGCCAACCTTAAGGCGAATGTATGGGATACTCCATTCGGTGGTTCCCGTAGCAACGCCACTTCCGCCGGTACTGTTATTCCAGGTCACGCTGGTGACGGCGGTGTCATCGGAGGCCTTACCGGACATGCTGATGGACGACCGCCATGCGATGATCCACGCACTGGATGGATTTTCGATGTTTACCGAAGGGGCGGTAACATCGTCTTCGGTTTCGGTTACCATCGGGGCAACCGTCACCTGAACGGCATCCTTGGCCAACATGCCGCCATCATCCGTTACCGTGAGTTCGAACGCCAGTGAAGCACCTGTTTCAGCCCCATCCGGTGCCACGAAGCTTGGGCGTTCGGCCGTCGCATCGGACAACGCCACGGGGATGCCATCCGTCTGGGTCCAGCGGTAAGCCACAATCGTACCGTCGGTATCGGTGGACAGGGTGGCGTCCAAAACCACTTCGTCACCCGCATTCACGTCTTGATCCGGGCCGGCATCGGCCAACGGGGCTTGGTTGACCCACTCGACCACCACCAGCACGCTATCGGTATCCTGAAGGCCTCCGGCATCGGTCACGGTTACCTCAAAGGTCAACGAGGCACCCTCCGCGCTAATGTCCGGTGCAGTAAAAGATACACTGGCGGCCTGAGGATTGGACAGGGTGACCACCGGCCCCTGGGTCTGTTTCCATGAATAGCCCACAAGACCGTCGTCCGGATCGCTTGAACCGGAGGCATCCAACACCACCCCATCTCCCTCGCTGACGGTTTGGGCGCTACCGGCTTCCGCCGTCGGAGGCACATTGACCCAGGTCACATTGACAATGCTGGTATCAACGCTGGCCGCGCCGGTGTAATCCGTCACGGTGAGTTCGAACACTAGCGACGCCCCGGAGGTGTCCACATCGGGAGCGATAAAGCTTGCTTCCGGTTGATCCGCGTCACTCAGTATCACCACTTCGGCCCCCTGAATCTGACGCCACTGAAATGAGGCGATGCCATCGTCCAGATCAATGGAGTTGAGGCCACTGAGGGTCACCTGTTGTGCCTCATCGACGGTTTGATCCGGTCCGGCGTCCGCCACCGGAGCCTGGTTTTCCAGATCGAAGACGGCTTCGATGGTGCCGTCCGTATGGATGTCTGCCAGGGTGTAGCTCGTCTGCGGCCCGACCGATGCACCGTTCACCACAAGGTCGACCATTTCATAGCCTTCATCCGCCGCGAAGGTAAAAGTCTGGCTGGCACCGCTATCCACCACAATCTGGCCGGCCGGGGAGATTGACCCGCCCTCGGAAGCCAATGCGGCTATTGTGTAGCTGTCTACCGCGAACGTCGCGCTGATGCTATGATTGGCGGATACATTGCTGAAGGTATAAGATGTCAAGGCGCCCTGGGATACGCCATCCACGAGTACGTCAGCAACATGGTAGCCGCTGGTCGCCGTCACCGTGAATGTCTGGCTGCCACCGTAGCTGATGCTGACGCTGCCCGATGGCGAGATGCTCCCACCGGTTCCGGCACTGGCGCTAATCGTGTAGCTGTCCACAGCGAACGTCGCGCTGATGCTATGATCGGCGGAAACATTGCTGAAGGTATAAGATGTCAAGGCGCCCTGGGAGATGCCATCCACAAGTACAGCGGCAACATGGTAGCCGCTGGTCGCCGTCACCGAGAATGTCTGGCTCCCGCCGTAGTTTACGCTGACGCTGCCCGGTGGCGAAATGCTCCCACCGGTTCCGGCACTGGCGCTAATCGTGTAGCTGTCCACCGCGAACGTCGCGCTGATGCTATGATCGGCGGAAACATTGCTGAAGGTATAAGATGTCAAGGCGCCCTGGGAGATGCCATCCACAAGCACATCAGCAACATGGTAGCCGCTGTTTGGAGAAAGCGTGAATGTCTGGCTGCCGCCTTCGGTAACGGAAACCGTGCCTGACGGAGAAATCGTACCGAAATCGTTAGCCGATGCCGTGATGGAATAGGTCTGCACGGTTGATGCCGGTGTAGTGTAGGAAACTTCTTCGGAATCGGCACTTTCCAGTGTCCCTTCATAGGCTCGCACCACAAAATAGTAAGTGGTATCATTGTCTAAATTATATACGGTCCCTGAAGTCTCTGGCCCCGTCCAAACCGGCTGGCTATAGTCATAGGCATCGCCCTCGATCCGCTGGTATATCCGGTAACCTTCCGGAGCCGGGTCGTTGGCATCCCAGGCCAAGGTCACTTCTGCGGTTTCCGGGATACTGTATGTATCAGCGGCGAAACCCGTATCGACAAAAAAAGTGCCGGCGAAAAGCACCAGTATAAAAAGGGTAAAGTGGGTTAATAGGTGGGGAAAACGATTTTTCATGCTGCAATCCTCCATGATTCATTTTTGGTAACCGGCGAATCCATGAAGGAAGCAACCGTTTACCTTCGGCAGCCCTGCTGCCTTGGCGTCCTACCATCAGAAGCGTTAGGTCAGTGGCTTTGCGTCCCACGCTTTCGCGTGGTTTGCCTTTGTCGAGTAGATCGGTGTCGACTTTCGTCAAAATTGCTTCATGCAGCTATCTTGCCATCATATCAAAAAAAAGGATGACGGACAGATTTCAGGGGGCCATTCAACCTGATTTTGTATGTGCTTAGGATGTAAAACCCGAGGCCGAGCCGATTCAGTTCAACCCAAGCGCAAATTAGGTTCAAAAAAGGATACAACCCCGATGATTAAAATCCAATCAGGCAAAATGGTTATCGATTCGTGAGTCGAATCGCCTTGGGGAGGAGGCTATGGAGGGGACTATTTTTTACGCGATCCTCAAGGGTGGACGGATTTTCCTTACAGAATTCGATATTCCAGGCTCATCGGGTCGTCCTGGAACACCTTTCTGCCCAATCCAATCAGCCCCTGGCCTTCAAGCTGAATCGCATCCCGCCGAAGCAAAATGAAAGGCTGACCCTTTGGCTTGACAAAAGTACCGTTGGTGCTCTGGTCGCTTAGGATGAAACGGTTCCGACGCAACTCAATACGAGCATGCATGCGCGAAACCAATGGATGATCAATGATAAGGTGATTGGCCACGCCTCGCCCCATCGTCAGGATAGGTCGTTCGTTGTCCACAAGAATTCGGTTCTGCTGATAACGGATCTGGAGAAAATCCTTTTCGGATGTAAGGGAGGCGATCAATTCTTCGGTAAACGTACTGGCCATGGTCATCTGTTCTGGCTTGCCCCAGATCAGCTCATGAATCTCCATCAGATCATCCTTTCCCCTGACCCGCGTGCGATCTACAATTCGCGCACGCTGCTTGAGGGACCGCTTCATCAGGGAAAGGGTATCTTTATTTGTGATAATCTGGTCACTTTTTGCCAGTGCCACCATCCGCGCGGCCACGTTCACCGCATCGCCAAAAACATCCTCCGGTTCACAAATCACTTCACCATGGTGGAATCCTATTCTAAGGTGGATGCCGGCTTGGATCATCTCAGGATTGCAAGCGACCTCTTCCTGCATTTTCCTGGCCACCTCTGCCGCATGATTGGGCGTTGGAAACGTGCACAACAGCTCATCCCCAATGGTCTTCACGACGACGCCTTGATTTTCGATGGATAACGTCTTCAGAATGGCCAAACAATCAGCAATCAGTTCTTTGGCCCTAAAGTCACCGAATGTATCATATAGACGGGTACTGTCTGCAATGTCGGCGAAAAGGATGGTAAGATGGCAAGTTGCCGGGCAATCCATATTTCAATCCTGCCAAACGGCAAAAGGTTGACAACCTTGGTGGCAATCTCATTAATCGCAAATGGGTGCAGTTGGGTCAAGTTGAGGTTTCAAATACAAGATCAAAAAGGCCTGTTGAGGCACCCTCGCATGGCACCGACAGGTTGTCAACACCACCGCATTGAAAATGCTAACGGTAATCAGAAAAGACGACAAGGCTTTTATCAACCGATAGCGTTCCTTACGCGTTAAATAGAACGCATCTCACTGTAACACAGACACAGAAAGAAGGTACCCAATGGCAGTATTTTATGTTAACAAGTGCCGTTGATGAAATATAAGGAGGTTGTTTGATGCTGTCTAAGTTTTCCAATGAAGTTCTCTCGCATGGTCCCAGCGCGGTTTTGCCTCAAAATTTGACGCCTTACTGGCTGCAAGTACTTCAAAAACGTTGCGATGATTTTCTCGATGCCAATTTTGCAACCGATCAATGCATTGAGAAAACAGACATGGGGGATCCGCTCCTCATGGCCTGCGTCCATGAGGCGACCCGGGACGAGCAGCTCTCCGGCAAGGGCCTATCTGCAGATGAATTAGCTGAAAAAATTACTATTTACGCTTTTTCCATTACGATGGAAACCATTCGACGCGAGTCTGATATGGAAATGACACCTCCGACCTTGGAGAATCTGCTCGCCATTGAAAGGATTGTCGCATTTGGCAAGGTCAATCCGGCGTTTGGTCAATTTCTCAAACAGGCCTGCGTTGTTTCCGATGCCGAAAAGCCTGAAAAAAACAGCTGGTTTCAGCAACTGAAGAAAAAAAATTCTTTCCCGCGTGTCTGCCGACGAATAAGGTCTCAAGACAACCGCAATAAACACACAGCCGTTCGGGATATTTATTCCCGCTTGCCCAATCAATCGTCATCCATCGCCAAGGACGCTTACAGCCGATTCAGGCAGCAGCCAGCAGACGCTTGGTCAACTGGTGCCCCAGGATCGCTTGGCTCTCGGCGTCCAAATAGATTGAAGCCCGCTTTTCGAATAAAAGCGAGGCAGATGCGGGGAAATCATCATCTGCATCGTTGAAAATCAGTAAAAGCGGAACTTTGGGCAACGGCGTAAAACGCCGGCAACAATCGCAGGCAATATCCATATCCGGCGGTATTGCGCCAAGATCGTCACAAATGGATACGAGTGTATCGACACGACCGGCAAACGTCCTGGCCAGCGGTGCCTCGACCGTGTCAGACCAGAAAACGGTCAATGGGCCAGCATCGGGAAAATCGCGAAAGGCGACCCACTGGTTTTGGCTCGGTTCGAAAGCCGGCGCCATGATCAGATAACGACAGACAACCACGCAATCGGCAAAATCGGGTCGGTTCCCGGCTTCATCCGCCAGACCGTCTGCAGTCAGTCGCCATGAGCGCCCGAAATAGGGCACCCAGACCGCATCCCCCGCCTCACGAATGCCCAGAATTTCAGACCTGCCGGCAAAGGGCCGAGTCTTTAATTTTTCCAAATAGTAGCGGTAGGTGGTCTCGTATACCGTGCCGTGGTTGTCCGGGGGCATCCTGTCATCCTTTTAAACGGGGTCGTGATCGGCCCGCCAGCAGCGCATGGACAAGGCAACGATCAAAGCTTATTATGAAGATCCGATGTTGACATGCAACAGGTCGGCAACCCGTTTTCATAAAAACGGGAATACAACATGTATGAACACTTAAAGGCCGCGTCTCAAACGGTTTCGTAAAAATGAAAAATAGCCCAAACGCAGCTGTTCCGGCAGTCTCCCAGAGACCTTCCCGGAAAAGGAAGAATTCCATCGAACTGGACACCATCGAGGTCAAGGGTGCCCGGGAGCACAACCTCAAACAGGTTGATGTAAGCCTGCCTAAAAAAAAGCTGATCATCTTCACCGGTGTTTCCGGATCGGGAAAGTCGAGTCTGGCTTTCGATACGATCTTTGCCGAAGGCAGCGCCGCTATGTGGAGTCCCTTTCGGCCTATGCCCGTCAATTCATCGGTCAGATGGAAAAACCGCGATACGACACCATCCGGGGATTGTCCCCGACGATTTCCATCGAACAGAAATCGGCCAGCAAAAATCCCCGTTCGACAGTGGGCACGATCACCGAAATTTATGATTACCTACGCGTGTTGTTTGCCCGGATCGGCCAGCAAACCTGCATTCACTGTCATCAACCCGTCGGTCGTGGCGACGCCCAAAGCATGGTCGAACGTATCCTGGAGATCCCCGATGGCAATCGGGTCCTTATTCTCGCCCCCGTCATCGACAACCGTAAGGGGGAGCACCGGGAAGTGATCACCCGACTCCAGCAGCAGGGGTACGCCCGGCTCAGTAGATGGGATCGTACAAGGAATCGAGTCGGTTCAGAACCTGGCGCGCTACAAGAAACACACCATCGAAGCGTCGTAGATCGTTTAAAGATAACAAAAGGCAGCAATTTTCGCAAACGGTTGACGGATTCCGTGGAGCAGGCCCTAAAACTGGGAGAGGGGCGCATCATCGTCCACCGCATGGAGAGCGGAGACATTCCCATGAGCGAGGCGCGCTCCTGCTGTGGCGTGGCCTACCCGGAACTGGAGCCGCCCCTCTTTTCGTTCAATTCTCCGCTGGGCATGTGCCCGTCCTGCAATGGGATCGGATCGAATCTGGCCATGGATGAGGAAAAGGTCATTGCCGATCCCAAACTGACCATCCGCCAAGGGGCAATCATCCCCTGGCAGGGCCATTTTAACGGCAACAAACGACTGAGCGGATCTTGGATGGCCGAGCAGCTCAAGGCCATGGAATCCCAGTGGGGGATCGACTTTGACACCCCCTGGGAAAACATGCCCGTGAAACAACGCCATTTGATCTTGTATGGCTCCGCGGGCCGCGAGCTGACCGTTACCTGGAATGCCGAGAAAATCCAAGGCGCTTTCACCACGACTTACGAAGGCCTGCTCAATGCCCTGATGCGACGCTACCAGCAGACCGAATCGGAAAATGCAAAAAAATACTACAGCCGCTTTTTATCGACGAGGCCCTGTGAAACCTGCGGCGGCAGGCGCCTGAAACCGGAAGTATTGGCCGTTAAAATCGGAGGCTGTTCGATCATCGACATCACCGAAATGACCATCCGCGAATCCCAGGACTTTCTGACCGGATTAAAATTGACCGGCAACCGCCAAATCATCGCTTCCGAACTTCTCAAGGAGATCACCGGACGCCTGGGCTTTCTGATCAATGTCGGTTTGGATTACCTATCCTTGAGTCGTAAGGGCCCCACCCTTTCCGGCGGCGAATCCCAACGGATCCGTCTTGCCTCTCAAGTCGGATCTGAATTGACCGGCGTGCTCTATATCCTTGACGAGCCCTCCATCGGTCTCCATCAGCGCGATAACATCAAACTCCTTCATACGCTTTGCCATCTTCGGGACATCGGCAATACGCTAATCGTCGTCGAACACGATCAGGAAACCATGAAGATGTCAGACTGGATCGTGGATTTTGGACCTGGTGCCGGGCATTTGGGAGGGCAGATCGTCGCCCGGGGAACGCCAAAACAGATTATGCGAAATAAGGGTTCCCTGACCGGTCGTTATCTTAGCGGCCGGGAAAACATCGAGGTTCCGACCGACCGGCGGACAACAGAAAGCACCGGCGATCGGTGGATCACCATCGTAGATGCCACCGAAAACAACCTGGACCGGCTGAGCATCGATATTCCCCTGGGCATGTTAGTGGCCGTCACCGGCGTCTCGGGGGCCGGGAAATCCACCCTGATCAATCAGATCCTCTACCCGGCCCTGGCCGGCAAGCTGCACGGAGCCTTGCTGGAAACGGGAAAACACAAAACCATAAAAGGGCTTTCCCACCTGGATAAAGTCATCAACATCGATCAAAAAGCCATCGGTCGGACCCCCCGCAGCAACCCGGCGACCTACACCAAGGTATTCGATCACATCCGCGATTTTTTCGCCCAATTACCCGAATCGAATATGCGCGGATACAAGAAAGGACGCTATTCCTTCAACGTCAAGGGAGGACGCTGTGAAGCCTGCAGCGGCGATGGTTTCATCAAGGTCGAAATGCACTTTCTGGCCGATGTCTATGTACCCTGTGAGATCTGTCACGGCCGGCGTTTTAACGACGCCACGCTCGAGATTAAATATAAAGACCACTCCATCGCCGATGTGCTGGATCTTTCGGTGATGCAGGCCCATGCGCTATTTTACAACCATCCGCCGATCCGGCGAATTCTCGACACCCTCATGGACGTCGGGCTTTCTTACATCAAGCTGGGGCAGGCGGCCACCACGCTTTCCGGGGGCGAGGCCCAGCGCATCAAATTGGCCAGAGAACTCGCCAAACGGGCGACCGGACGGACCCTCTACATTCTTGATGAACCCACCACCGGCCTGCATTTCCAAGATGTTAAAATGCTCTTGGCCGTGCTGCATCGGCTGGTGGACGGCGGCAACACCGTCGTCGTCATCGAACACAACCTGGATGTGATTAAAACCGCCGATTGGGTTATCGATTTGGGCCCTGAAGGCGGTAAAGGCGGCGGCCGGTTGGTTGCCGCAGGCCCGCCAGAAACCGTGGCTCAGGTTGAAGCGAGTCATACCGGCGTTTATCTTCGCGATGTCTTATAGATGCGGCTTTTGAAGAACGCAGAGCCGAGTAATTTATACCGGACTGCGGAGAAAAAAGAAAAGTCCAGTCGGATCTGAATCCGACTGGACTTTTTATTAAATGGCGGGAGCGACGAGACTCGAACTCGCGACCTCCGGCGTGACAGAGCGACCCACAGCGTATTTCACCTTATTTTACAGCATATTAGAAACACAAAAATCCGTTTAGAGCCGTCAAAAGCCGTCTAAAAAGCCGTCAGCCCAACCGACCCGACCATGGCCTTCAGGCCCCCACACTGATTATACCCATCTGACAAGCAGGAGGATTATCAACGTTTACAATCCTGTCCACATTCTCGACCCAGCCGAAAAAATAATCGCCCCGGCCGTCATCACCGATTACAGCGTAAAGTGGGTGAGACGGGGTGCCGTGACGGTGTAAAAACAAGCGTCACGCGAAAGTGTAATGAAACGTCCTAATAGTGTAATAGTATAATGATTACAGCATAATAACGATTACATTTAGACAACCGTTCTGTTCGCTATACCTTACGGAATCCGTCCCATTAGGTGGACGAAAAACACCTGAAATAGCATAGAAAATACATCAAAATAAAAAAGGCAGGGCCAACGGAGCTCTGTCTTTCTCGTCTGATTGATACTTTTTTT
>NZ_BBCC01000198.1 GCF_001311845.1 Desulfosarcina cetonica JCM 12296
CCGCCCTCGGGGAAGCTAAGGGCGTCCACATCCTTGAGTACCCGGTGGACCGGCCCGGCACCGACACCCGGGGATGCGGTGGTTCCGCCTTGGTAAAGGGCCGCCGGCAGGTCCGTATCGACGACCGGCGCCGCATCGCTTGACGGCGTTATAACCTGCAAGGGACGGCATTGCAACAGGACGATCTCTCCGGATGGGTCGAGGGCCCATTCGATATCCTGGGGCAGGCCGGCATAATCCTCGATGCGAATGGCCATGGCCGCCAACGCCAGGATCTGTTCGTCGGTAAGGGATGGCGCGGTCCGGTCCGGACCGGTCTCATCCATGCGACAGATCCCTTCCGTCGGGAAGCAGACGAATTTTTGCTCCTTGAGGGCAATCTCACGACGGCTGATGGAAAGGGCCGCAGATCGGTCGACGCGGAAGAGGTCGGTGGCCGTTGTCCCGTCCACCACGGCTTTGGGCAGCCCCCAGGCCGAGTTGATGGTCACCGTACGGTCGCGGATATCCATGGGATTGACCGAGTAAAGCACGCCGCCGCTGACCGCGTCGATCATTTCCATCACCCCCACGCACATCTCGGTGTCCGTTTCGGTCAACCCGCGGCTGAAACGATAGGCCAGGACCGCCGGCGAATAGGCCGCGGCGACAATCTGACGATAGGTTTCCAGGAGCCGGTCGCGGGAGACGTTCAGGGCACTTTGGTACAGGCCGGCAAACGAAGCGCCTTCGCGGTCTTCATTGAGCGCGCTGCTGCGCACGGCCACATGGGGCTCGTTTTTGCAACGGTCGGCCAGTTCCGCATAGGCCGACAAAATGGCCGTCTCCAGATCCTCGGGCAGGGGGGCATTTTCGACCAACCCGCGAATATCCGCGCTGATGGTGTAGAAGCGATGGGGACCTTCATCCTCGGCCCGCTGAATGCGGCGCTGGATTTCGGTCTTCAGGTCGTTGTGGGCCAGAAAATCACGAAATGCCCGTGCCGTGATCACGAACCCGTCCGGAATGCGGATTTGAAGCTGGTTGGCGGCATCGGCCAGCCCGGCCATTTTCATGCCCGCCTTATCGGCCTGGTGCTTGTCGAGCATGGCGAAATGGATGATCCAGGGACCGCCGGCATCGGTCTCCAGGTAGGGGTTGAGCTGACTTTCCAGCTCAAGGTGGATGGCCTGCAGGCGGCTGCTCAAGGCTTTATACTTCTCCGGTGCCAGGGCCTGCAGATGCTTGACGATCTGGTAGACCCGGGTGTAGGCGCCCATGGTGCGCGAGCGGATGAATTTCATGCCGAAGGGGGTGTTGCCCTCAAGGGCTTTTTCCAGTTCGGTCATGATCTCCAATGCCTGATTGTTGGCATTGAGCAGCAGCTTGAACTGGTGGTAGCGGGATTGGAATTCGATCCGCAAGGTGTTGGCATCCGCCTCATCGATCGGCGCGCCGCCGGGCCGGAACCAATTCATGATGCGTCGCCAGGGACTCATGGTGGTTTTCATCCATTCATCGGAATTCGGGTTATCCCGCTTAGTTAGGGAAAAAGATGCCGGCACGGCGAACCGGGAAGGCGTCGCCGTTCCGGCATCGATGGATTCAGATAACGGGGACCCGATTAATGCTCGAGATGCATCCCCACACCTTCGAATAGAAACATGATGCCGAATCCATACCACAAGGTATAGACCACGTAAAAGATCAACGAGAAGATAACCACCCCAAGGCGCTCGGTGATTTTTTGCCCCTCAATCCCATAATAATTATAAGCCGTCTCCACGGCTTTTTTGTTGACCAGGTCGGCCATTTTGGCCACGTTGAAGCGTTTTTGCTGCTTCAGGTTGAAATCCATGGCCTTGAGGGCGCTGTACCAGTTGTACATGACCGCTTTTTCCGCATAGCCGTAGCGCGCCTTCACGGTGGCCCCGTCGTTGTCGTACATGGACTGGGCGTCATCCAGGCAGTTGTTGAGGATGGTGAGGATGTTGCCGCTAACGGTCAGCTCGGCCCCGCTTTGGGTCACCTGGGCGCCGGCGTCTTCAAAGAGGATCACGGTTTGCTGGGCCTGGCTTTCACTCTGCAAGGTCAGGTTGAAGGTCAGGTCCGGCGATTGGATGGATTTGATCTCCTCGCGGACATCGCCGATGTAGTAAGCCGATCCCTTGGAGATCGAGTTGTAGAGATTATCCAGGAATTCAAGTCCGTTGTGTCCGCCGAAAATCGGCATGAACATGGCGATCAAAACGGCGCTGAACAGAACCAGCAAGGTCAGGCCGGAAAAGAATTTGCTTTTGTTGGCAATCATATGTGTTCTCCCTCCCCGCGAAGCGTACCGATGTTTTTCAAGAAAGTGCCGATCACCCAGACACCGAAGCCGCCGATGACGATGAAAAAGGCCCAGACGCCAATGGTTTCCAGGAAGCTGCCCATGCCTTTGGAGATGTTGATCACCCCCATGCCACCCAGCTTGGCCGGCAGGGCGAAGAACCGGTTGACGAAACCGGCCATGACCGCCATGGCGTAAAAGCCCCGAATCGTGATGCCCGGCACCACCTTGGTGACCATGGCGCCGACCTGGATGCCAAACAGGAACCCAACAGCATGCCCATGGCCAGGGTATAGAAGATGAACCCATAGATGGCATACTGGGAGATGGAAGCATAACCCGCGGTGAAAACGATTTGAAAGATGTCGGTGCCCACCGTGGTCATGGAGGAGACGCCCAGCATGTAGACGAAGATGGGGAAGGTGAGAAATCCGCCGCCCACGCCCATGATACCGGCCGCCAGCCCCACCAGTGCGCCGGAAAGGACCAGGAATACCCAGGAGATGCTTCGGCCGCCCGGGGTGAAGTCAAAATCGAATTTTACCATGGGGGGGATATTCACCCCCTGCAGCTTACGCGGCAGACCGCCCAGGTCGGCGCCTTCCGCCTTGCCACCGTGGGCCCCGCCGCCTTGATCCTCGCCACCGGCCATGGATTTCTTGGCCTTGAGAAAATCATACATGGCGTAAAATCCGAGGAAACCCAGCATCAGTGCATAGACCGTGGTGATGAAGGCGTCGGAAAGCACCGGGTTCAGCTCGTATAAAACCCGGTTGATGACCCCACCGGCGGTGGCACCGAGAATGGCGCCGATGAGAAAAACGGCGGCCAGTGGGACGGATACGTTACCCAGCTTGCGGTGAATGATGCTGCCCATGATCGCCTTGGCAAAGATATGAAACAGGTCGGTCCCGACGGCCAGGATACCCTTGACGCCGGCGCTCATCAACGCCGGGGCGATGATGAAGCCGCCGCCGGCACCGATGCAGCCGGTAATCAGGCCGGCGCCCAGGCCGATCAGGATTGAAACGATAAAGATGTTCAGGGAGTAAAAGGAAGGGTTGTACGCTTCCTTGCCACCGATAATATCGGGCATGGCACCAGCGATGTCACCTGCGAAGACGTAGCCGCCGATCGCCACCGGCAACAGCAGCAACAGCAACAGCAGCAGCCGCTTGCGGCTCTTTAGGATATTCATCGACATCTGCAACTCCCAGCGGGCATGATACCGTGCCCCCGCCATCATGAAACTACCCCATTGTTTGAAGAAGTTCATATCCTCCCCTCACTTTTCCGGTTAGAACGATTAATAAGATTAACACGATGCCAAACGACGGTCATGCTCACACCAGGTTCTTGACCCTTCGTTGGATCTTGTTCTCGTGGATCGTTTTCTTTTTGAACGCGTCTTCGGCCTTGTAGAGCAGATCATCCATGTCCATCGGCTTCATCAGATAATCGAAGGCGCCCATTTCCATGCCTTCGATGGCAACTTCCATGCTGGCATGTCCGGTCAGCATGATGACTTCCACCAGTGGATGGTGCTTCTTGATCGCACGTAGGGTCTCAATGCCGTCCATGCCGGGCATGCGTACATCCAGGATGATCACATCGGCAGGATGGGTTTCGAGCCATTCCAATGCCGCTTCCCCGCTGTTGACCCCCGCAACATCCACGTCGCGTCGTTTCATGCGCTTGAGCAGGGTGTTGAGAAAATCCGCTTCATCATCGACTAGAAGCAGTTTCATCGTTGCCATCGGTTTTCTCCCTGTGGCGGACCGCTTCATTGATCTTGGCCACGAGTTCCGCCAGTTCGTGTGGTTTGGTCAGATAGTCAAATGCCCCGTGGTGCATGCCCTCTCTGGATGCCTTTTCCGAGCCGTGACCGGTCAGCATGATGACGGGCATGTCCGGATCCATTTTTTTGAAGATTTTGAGGATCTCGATGCCATCCATGTCTTCCAGCTTCAGGTCCAGCACCGCCACATCGAAATCGCTCCGCCGCAAGAGACGAATGCCTTCGGTCCCCGAATGGGCGCGGGTGGTTTGGATGTTGCGCTTGGCCAGCCTTTTGGACAGCACGTCGACAAACCCTTTCTCGTCATCGACAAGCAAAAGACGGATCGCTTTCGAGTCGTGATGATTTTTGCGCGTTGGCTCCATGATTTCCCTATGCCATGCGTGATGTAATCTCTTTGATCCGGGCGCTGATGATTTTCTCTTCCTGTTGGCGCTTTCTGGCCGCTGCGTCGGACACCTTGGCGATCAGGTGGTCCATGTCACAGGGTTTCATCAGATAATCGAACGCGCCCAGCTTCATTCCCTCGATGGCCGACTCGACGGTGGCGTGGCCGGTGAGCATGATCACTTCCACCAGGGGGGCCTGGGCCTTGATGGCCTTGAGGGTTTCAATGCCGTCCATACCCGGCATCTTCACATCAAGGATCACGACTTCGGTCTTGCTCTCGCCGGTCAATTTCTTCAATGCATCGCTGCCGTTGAACGCCTGCTCGACTTCCAGGCCTCTTCTCGCGAGGCGTTTGGTCATCGCCTCCACAAAAGGGACTTCATCGTCAACGAGCATGATGTTCGCAATTGCCATGGGAAGTACTCCTTTCCGTTGATGGTCTGCCTACTGATTCTCGGTTTCCGAAACGGTTTCTTCCGTTTCTGGATCATCGCTTTCCGACGTTTTGATGGGCAGGCGGATCGAAAAGGTCGTCCCCACATCGACGGCGCTTTTCACCGCGATTTCGCCGCCCATTTTATGAATGATGCCGTAGCAGATGGACAGACCCAATCCTGTCCCGCTGCCCACCGGCTTGGTCGTAAAGAAGGGATCGAAAATGCGCGCCAGGTTGGCCTTTGGAATTCCGGGCCCGTTGTCGGCCACTTCGATCACAATCTTCCCATCGTTTTGATGGGCATTGATTTCCAGCACACCACCGGCCTTTTCCATGGCGTCCAGGGCGTTGTTGATCAGGTTGAGAAAAACCTGTTGAAGTTCGGATTGGGAGGCGGAAATGGCCGGCAATTTCTCGTCCAAATGGGTAACCAACTCGACATTGCTGTATTTGGCCCGCTGGGCCGAAAGTGAAACCAGTTCTTCCAAAAGCGGGCCGACTTCGAAATCCTCGATGCGCGAATCGGTCTTGCGGGCGAAGCTGAGCAGTTTGTGGGTGATCTCCTTGCAACGGCGTCCCTGAACGCGGATCTGATTCAGGGCACGTTCAAACTCCTTGATGTCCTCCTCGCTCTCGAAGGCGCCATCCGCCATCAAATCCTGCAGCCAACCGGCCTCCTCGACCATGATGGCCACCGGATTGTTGATCTCGTGGGCGATGCCGGCAGCCAGTTCGCCCACCGAGGCCAGTTTCCCGGTTTCGATGACCTGCTGGTTCATGATTTCCTTTTCTGTATCCGACGTGGCGATACGGCGAACCATTTTGGCCGACATGGAAATGGCCAGGGCGACGATCACGATGCCACCCAGGATGAAGAAAACAATGGCGATGATTTGGGCGTTGTGCAGATTGGAGAAGGCGTCGTTGCTTACCTGCTTGTAGACCAGCAGCCAGTCGCCATTTTTCAACAGGGCCGAGACGTAAAGGCATTTCACGCCGGTCCCGTCCAGACGCTCCTGAATTTCGACTTCCTTTTCCATGCGCTCCAATGTGGCGAAATAACGATCGTAGATATCGCGAGTCGGCGTGAAATCGAAAATCGGTTTGGTCTGGAACTGTCCTTCACGATTGAGAATATAGGCAAACCCGGTCTCGCCGATGCGAACCTGCTCCACCAGGCGGTTAAAAGAGACAAAGTCGATCGTGGCACGCAGAATGTAATTTTTTCCCTGCCAGGGTTTGCGCACGGTAATGATGAAATGCGGGGAACCGCGCAGCCCGAGAAATACATCGCTGGTATAATAAGGATTGTGGATGGCCTGCTTGAACCATTCGGCATCTGCATAGCGGGCGTTGCCCAACTTGAAGGGACCCGCATAGGCAATCTGCTGACCGGCTTCATTGACAATGCCCAGGTCGACGAACACCGTCCCGTAGGCGCTCTGCAGGCGGGAGAGGTGCTCGGCAAGCATGTCTTCCTGTTGGAGCTTGCCAAAGTCCACGTCTTCGACCAGGAAGCGGATGTTCTCAAGCTTTTCCACCAGAAACCCATCGATGTTGCGCTTGTGCTTGAGCACCAGTTCCTCAAGATGGGCAAATACTTTCTCATGGTAGGACGCGCTGAACTGATTCAAAATGATCCCGGTGACGATAACCATGGGGGCCAGAGAAATAACCATTACCAATAGAACGATATTGCGGGTGAGCGTTCGGTAATAGGGCGTGAGAGATGTCGACTTCGGATTCATGGCCCGTCCTAGCGTTAAGCGATTTTTAAGGATGCGTCATCAGTCGTCACCCCTTCGATATCAAGTTCGGTGCCATATCCCAATATGGTTTGTTTAAATCGTAACTACCTATAAATAAAATTGATATTTATGCCTTTGGCAGGTGCCGGGAAAGGTGTAAAAGAAGTTGACTGTCAGAAATTTTTACAGGCTGTAAAGGAATTGATCGTGATGTCGGGAAACTGTCGGGTCGCTTTACAGTATGGGAAGGATACAGGGGGGCGATTGCGCCTCGGCGTTGGCCCCCCCTAATAAAAGGTTGATGAACTCGTAAAAAGTCGCATTTCCGACGGATTCGTAAAAAGCCCGAGATCAAGGCTTGCGAATCCTGAGGAATGAGGCGTACTTTTGCGTACGCCGCAGTGACGAAGGATACGCGTAACGCCGATATCGGGCTTTTTACGAGTCCGTCAAGGTTGGCGATTCTTTACCCGAGGGGACAAATACCCGTGGCCCGGCGAATTTCCTCCAGAAATGGCGTACTGTATTCCCTGGCCCGCCGGGCGCCTTTCTTGAGGGTCGCTTCGACGTAGGCAGGATCGGCAATCAGCGCCTCATAGCGGCGACGCGGCTCGGTCAGCTCGGCATTGATGGTCTCGAAGAGGATCTGCTTCATTTCCCCCCAACCGATCCCCTGGGCGTAGCGCTGGCGCATGGCGGCGATCGCGTCGGCATCGGCGAAAGCCTTGTACATGCTGAACAGGCTGCTGGTTTCCGGATCCTTGGGCGCTTCCGGTGGCGAAGTGTCGGTTTTGATTTTCATGATCAGCTTGCGCAGTTGCTTTTCCGGCAGAAACAGCGGGATGGTATTGTTGTAGCTTTTGCTCATCTTGCGACCGTCCAGCCCGGTCAAGACGGCCGTGTCCTCGTCCACCACCGCCTCGGGCGGCACCAGCAGATCGCCATAGTGGTGATTGAACCGCAGGGCGATGTCGCGGGCCATTTCAAGATGCTGAATCTGGTCGCGGCCCACCGGCACCTTGGCGGCCTTGAACATGAGAATGTCCGCGGCCATGAGGATCGGGTAGCAGAACAGCCCCATGGTAACCCCCTGGTCCGGGTCCCGGGTTTCGGCGGCTTCATTATCGGCCACGGCCGCCTTGTAGGCATGCGCACGGTTCATCAGGCCCTTGGCCGTCATGCAGGTCAGGATCCAGGTCAGTTCGGGAATTTCGTGAATATCGCTTTGGCGATAGAAGATCGCATTGTCCGTGTCGAGGCCCAATGCCAGCCAGGTGGCGGCCACTTCCATGCTGCTTTGATTGACCCGCTCGGGATCCTGGCATTTGATCAGGCTGTGATAATCGGCCAGAAAATAGAAACTTTGCACATCGCGATCGCGGCTGGCCTCAATGGCCGGCCGGATGGCGCCAACGTAATTCCCCAGATGAGGTGTGCCGGTGGTGGTGATACCGGTCAAAACGATCTGTTTAGACATGAATCTATCCTGTTTTCGTCTGCAGGGTTAAAAATTATTCGGCTCTCAATATCCAAGGGTCGCTTATACGGTATATCTTTCCGCGAAATCAAGCCATAACAGACCAGTAGCGCTTTCCCGCTCCGCCTGCAAGACGGCAAGCTGGCGCTGAAGCCGTATGGTATCTGTGGGTAGGGTCTTTTGGGATGGGAGTACAGATCGTGACAAGTCGGGCCGGACGTCGCCGCGCGCCTTATCCTTCCTTGATCAGGTCGAATTTTTTCAATTTGGCGTAAAGGGTGTTGCGGCCGATGCCCAACGCCCGGGACATCTGGCTGATGTTGCCCTGGAAATGAATGAAGGCCCGATGGATAGCCTCTTTTTGGAGCATGGCCAAATTGAAACGCGATAAACTGTCGTCGGTCGAGGGGGGGACCGAGCCGCGAACCGATGTCGGCAGGTTCTCCCAACGCAGCACATCGCCATCCATCAGGGTGACGGCCGACTCGATGGCATGGTGCAGCTCGCGGATGTTCCCCGGCCATGCATGGGCGGTCAGCTCCTGGTAGAACTGCGGTTCGACGCTGCGGATCGGCCGGCCGAGGGCCTGGGACACCTGGTTGATGAAATGACCGGCCAGTTGTTGAACATCGTTGCCCCGGGATTTCAGTGGCGGCAGGTGCAAACAGACCACATTGAGCCGGTAATAGAGATCCGGCCGGAACTTGCCCTGGTCCACCATGGCCTTGAGGTCGCGGTTGGTGGCCGCGATAATGCGCGCATTTATCGTGATCGACGTTTTGCCGCCCACCCGCATGAGCTTTTTTCATCCAGCACGCGCAACAGGTTGACCTGCATGGTCAACGGCATCTCGCCGATTTCGTCCAAAAACAGGGTGCCGCCGGCGGCCTGCTCGAACTTTCCGGCAGCGCCGCCCCGGCAGGCGCCGGTGAAGGCGCCCTCCACATACCCGAACAGCTCGCTTTGGATCAGCTCCGGCGGAATGGCCCCGCAATTGACGGCCACGAAGGGCTGTTTGCGACGGGGGCTGGCATTGTGGATCGCTTTGGCCAAAACTTCCTTGCCGGTGCCGCTATCCCCGGTGATCATCACCGTCGTGGGCGTGGGTGCCACGCGGCGGGCGGTTTCGATGGCTTCCCGGATCGGCGAACTGTTGCCGATCACGGCGTTGAAGGCATCGCCGGTATCTGGTGCGTCTTGGAAACGGGAAGGGCGGAACGACTGGCGTTCGGCAATCACGATCAGGACCCCGGCCAGGGTCTGGTTGGGGCTGCGTACGGGCACGACCTTGGCGTCGTAGGCCGGGTTATAGGTGCAGCGGATGCGTACACTCCCCTCCGTGGCACAGGTCAGGTGGTGAAGGGCGGACTTGAGGTCAAACCAGGCGGCGGCATCCGCGCAACCAGGGCTTCGGCCGATGTTCCCATGAGGATGGCGGCCGTCGGGTTGGCGGCTCTGATTTTTCCGCTCCGATCGGCATAGACCAGCCCCTTCATGACCGCATTGAAAAGGGTGCTCATCAGGTTGGCCGACTGCATTCGGAACAGCCGGTTTTCGATGGCGCGTGCCCCCTCGATGGCCAGTGCCAGGGCGTAGGTGTGATCGGCGGTCTTGGGACCGGAAATGTCGATGCAGCCGATCGGGTCGCCGTTAAGGTCGAAGATGGGGGCCGCCGAGCAGATCCAGCCATGGTGACTCTCACAGAAATGCTCCCGCCCGGATACCTGCATGGGCCGGCCGGTGACCAGTGCCGTGCCGATGGCATTGGTGCCGACACTGTGTTCGGACCAATTGGCACCCGGCCCGAAATTGAGTTTGTCCGCCGCCAAAAGCGCCTGGATGTCGCCCCCCATGCCCACCAGATAGCCTTGGCGGTCACAAACGGTAACCAGGAGCCCCTTCCCTCGGATCAGGGTGTAGACCTCCTTTTGGGTATCCATGACCAGTCCCTTGAGCAGTCGATGTTCCCGTCCCAACGCTTTTGCCGGACGAATGTCGGTACATTTGCCGATGGCCGGATCGACGCCCATTTTCAGGCAGCGTTGCCACGAATCACTGACCGTGTCTTGAATGGGTTCACGGTTGGAACGGCCTGTCAGCACGTACTCCTTCCAGGTGGCTTTGTCGATTTCCTTGGTGGATGGAAATGCCGGTAGGTCGGAAGATCTCAACTGGCTGACGAACGATTCGTCCGGGTCGCCCTTGGCGATCACATAGCGGGAATGTTTTCTGACAAGCTCATGCATGGCGCTTTCTCCCAGAAGAACATTATCCGTTTCAGTTGATCCTGCTGCGGTCATGGCGGGTGTGGGAAGCACCCTTATTGAAAGACATTTTCAGTATAAGGAAGATACGCTGACGCGCACAAGCCTTTTCTTTTTTTTCCCTCCCTTGCCGCCGCCTGTTCGATTATTGAACAGTCCTTCCTGATTATTCAATAACAACTTGTAATTAAACAACTAAAATAAGTGGCATCGCGTTTGCTTTTCTGTTGGTAAGCGGTTCTTTGCAGAAGCAATTACAGGGAAAGGAGAAGATCGCCGTGGCCACTGATATCGTAATGCCCAAATGGGGCCTGACCATGAAAGCCGGAAAAGTCTCCCGATGGTTCAAAACCCAGGGGGATGTCGTACAAAAAGACGAAGCGTTGTTCGAGGTGGAAACGGATAAAATCACCAACAAGGTGGAATCCCCAGTGGACGGGATTCTTTTCCAGATCGTCGTTCCAGCCGGTGAAACCGTACCGGTGCAAACAGTGGTGGCGGTGATCAGCGATGTGGGCGAAACGCCCGAGCGACGATCGGCGAGTTCGTCCCCGGCCGAGGAACCGCCGGCGAAAGCCGCCGCTGCCGGTCCTGCCGCACCTGCCGGCAAAGCGGCGTTTGTACCGGCAACGCCCATTGCCCGACGACTGGCCAAGGAACGGGGGATCGATCTGGCGCTGGTGAAGGGTAGCGGGCCCAAGGGACGCGTGACCGAACAGGATGTTCTGGATTACCAACGCCGCGCCGGCGGCC
>NZ_BBCC01000199.1 GCF_001311845.1 Desulfosarcina cetonica JCM 12296
CGGCGCGTGCTGGTGGTCGATCCCTTTGCCGAGGCCATCGAGCGTCTGCGTGCGGAGGTGGCCACCTGGCCCGACGCCCCCGAGGTGATCGTCGCTACCTCGCCCAAGGCGGCGGTTGTTCAGGCCGATATCGTGATCGCCGCCACGACCACCAAGACGCCGCTGTTCGACGGCAACGACCTCAAACCGGGCACCCATGTGACCGGTGTGGGGTCCTTCACGCCCGAGATGCAGGAGATCGATGCGGTCACCCTCAGTCGGGCGCGGGTGGTCGTGGACCAGCGCGAGGCGGCCATGGCCGAGGCCGGGGACATCATCATTGCCAAGGCCGCCATCGACGCCGAGATCGGCGAGATCGTCAATGGCACCCAGCCCGGTCGTCAGAGCGACGACCAGATCACCTACTTCAAATCCGTGGGTTTGGCCGTACAGGATGCGGTTGCCGCCGCTGCCGTGCTCAAGGCCGCCGAGGCCAAGGGGTTGGGAACGGTCATTGAGATGTCGTGATGCGTGTAGGGGCAAAAAATCTTTCGCCCCTACCATGCCTTCTATAATTGCGAAACGGAGCCCTCGCCATGTCCCTGCTCGACCCCCTGCGCCAATGGACCCCGCCGGCAAGCTGGCGAAAAATCACCACCCTCGATGCCCATACCGGCGGCGAGCCATTCCGGATTATCACCGGCGGGTTGCCGGAACTTGCCGGCACCACGATCCTTGAGCACCGACGCGACATGATCGCGAAGCATGATTCCATCCGCAGGGCCCTCATGTGGGAGCCGCGCGGCCACGCGGACATGTATGGCTGCATCGTCACCCCGCCGGTGTCGGTAGACGCCGATTTCGGGGTGCTTTTCCTGCATAACGAGGGCTACAGCTCCATGTGCGGCCACGGCATCATCGCCATGACCACCGTGGCCGTGGAAACGGGGCTGGTACCGATGATCGAACCGCTCACCACGGTGCGCATCGACGCACCGGCGGGGTTGATTACGGCCCATGCACGGGTGAAGGCCGGACGGGTGAAGAGCGTGTCCTTCCACAATGTGCCTTCCTTTGTATTGTGCCGAGATCAAACCGTGGCGGTGCCGGGGCTGGGGCCGGTGCGCTACGACATCGCCTACGGCGGCGCCTTCTACGCCTTCGTGGACGCCGCCGACCTGGGGGTGAGTACACGGCCTGATGATTTCAACCGCCTGATCGAACGGGGCATGGCGGTCAAGCGCGCCGTTATGGCCGCCGGGCCGATCACGCACCCCTTTGAGGCGGATCTCAGCTTCCTTTACGGCACGATCATTGTCGGCCCGCCCCACACGGAGGGCGCCCATTCCAGCAACGTCTGCATCTTCGCCGAGGGCGAGGTGGACCGCAGCCCCACCGGCACCGGGGTAAGCGCCGACTGGCCCTGCATCACGCCCGGGGGGAGATCGGGGCGAATCAGCCCATCGTCATCGAGAGCATCCTGGGCACGCGATTTAGCGGCCAGGTGGTGGAGACGACCACCTTCGGTCCCCACGCCGCTGTCATCCCCGAGGTGGAAGGCCAGGCCTGGATCACCGGCCGCAGCGAATTTCTCATGGATCCGGAGGATCCGTTGAAGGAAGGGTTTATTTTTCGGTGAGTATAACCGGCGTTGGTGCCGGTTCTCACGATTGCCGTCGCAGGCAGGCCAGCTCTTACAAGCGCCGCACACGCCTCCATCGAGGCGTTGGAGCGGTCCTGTCATCATTCTCGATGATATAAAGACATGTAGACGGCCGCTCCCAGGTCCACCGTCTCACGGCCCTGAAACCCCAACGGCACCAACACCGCATCCAATTCCTCGGGAGAAAGCCGGATATGCTCCGGCGGTCCCGGCGGGCCGGGTTGTTTCTTGAACTCCACCACGGCCAGGCGGCTGTCCGGCTTGAGCACGCGCACAACCTCCTTCAGTGCGCCCGTGTGGATGCCGTCTTGAATCAGGTCGTGGAGCACGGTGGCCATCAGGCAGATATCGACGCTGTCCGTTTCCAGGGGCAGGGACCGGCTCACATCGCAGACCGCCGCCTCGATGTTGGCCAGGTTGCGCGCTTCGGCCTGCTGGTTGAGCCGATCGATGCCGTCCGCCCACAGGTCGACGGCGTGGACCGTTCCGCCAATGCGCTCGGCCACGGCCAGGGCGTAGTTGCCGGCGCCGCAGGCCAGATCGAGAAAGGTTGTCTTTTCACTCAGGTTAAGGGTTGTAAAAAATCGCTCCACATCGATCAGATCGAAGCTGCTCTTACCGGCAGCGGTGGGTTTGCGGTGCATAATCCTCCTTCTATCCATAACAGGGGCACTTGGAGCCTTCCGGGCGGGAGGCCCGCATGGATTGATTTCCGATTCATCTTCTCTTGGGGTCAACATAAGAAAACCCCATGGCTGCGTCAACTTGCTTGTCAGTTGTGGTTGGTTATGGTCGCTATAGAGAAATAATGGCTCATCGCGCCAAGAATGCGTTGACTTGTTAAACATTGAATCTCTATAAAAAACTTTTGCGCAAAAACCCGTTTAACCTTTTGCAATGAAGCAGAGAGGAGGATCGATGAAGCGATTCGTTTTCAAACGATCACGGTCAGTGTCCAGCTTGTTGATGGGTGTGGTATTGGGGATGGCATTTACAACCGGAGCGATGGCCATGGAGAAAGTGATTGTCTTTCATGCGGGTAGCCTGACGGTACCGCTGGCGCAGATTGAAAAGGATTTCGAGGCGGCCAATCCCGACATCGATGTGTTGCGCGAGGCCGGTGGCAGCACCAAGATGGCACGCATGATTTCCGAATTGGGCAAACCCGCCGATATCATGGCATCGGCCGATTACAAGGTGATCGACAAGACCCTCATTCCGGCCAAGGCCGACTGGAACATCCGTTTCGCCACCAATCAATTGGTGCTTTGCTATACCGACGAGAGCCGTTATGCCGATACGCTCAATGCCGATAACTGGACCGACATCCTGCTGAAAAAAGATGTGGTCTGGGGCCATTCGGATCCTAACCTCGATCCGTGCGGCTACCGCAGTTTGATGGTGCTCCAATTGGCCGAGAAGTTCTACCGCAAGCCGGGATTGTACGACCAACTCATCGCCAACCGACCGGAGAAGAATGTCCGACCCAAATCCGTGGAGCTGGTCTCCATGCTCAAGACCGGCAACATGGATTATGCCTGGGAGTATCTCTCCGTGGCCATCCAGCACGAACTCAAATATCTCACCCTGGACGACCATATCAACCTGGGTAACTACCAGTATGACGCCTTCTACAAGCAGGCCCAGGTCAAGGTGACCGGCAAGAAACCCGGTGAGTGGATCACCCGTACCGGCCAATCGGTGACCTACGGAATCACCCTGATCAAGGATGCGCCCAACCCCAAGGGCGCCACCCGCTTTCTCGAGTACCTGCTCACGGCGGACGGCGGCCTGAAAGTCCTAAAGGAGATGGGCCAGCCGCCTTTCATTCCTTGCCGCGTGACCAGCCAGGCGGTGAAGGACAGCCTGCCCGGCAACCTGCCGAGCCTGGTGGAGGTCCGTGAATAGGATCGGCGCAACGGCAGCGGTGTGTGCCGTCCGGCCGCACCGCTATCAGCAGCGCGATCCGTTTTTCTGGCTGGCGGTGGCCTGTAGCGGCGTCATTGTGGCGTTTATCGTGGTGCCCCTGGTGGAGATGATGACCCAGCCCACCCTGGCGACCTTGAAAGAGACCCTGATGGACCGGGATGTCATCCGTTCCATCCGGCTCAGCCTGGTGACTTCCGGTGCGGCGGCCCTGATCTCCCTGCTGCTGGGCACGCCCCTGGCCTACCTTCTGGCCAGGCGTCGTTTTGTCGGCAAGAAAATCCTCGAAAGCATCATCGATCTGCCGATCATGATTCCCCACCCCGTGGTGGGGATCGCTCTGCTCAGCATCGCCGGTCGCAACCATCCCATCGGCAGACTGCTGCAGGCCGTGGGAATCACCTTCATGGGCACCGTTACCGGGATCATCGTCGTGCTCACCTTCGTGGGACTGCCCTTTTACATCAATACGGTCAAGGCCGGGTTCGAGGAGATCTCCCCGCGTTTGGAACATGTGTCGCGCAGCCTGGGCGCCACGGCCGGTGCCACCTTCCTGCGGGTCACCCTGCCGCTGGCCTGGCGTCACATGCTGGTCGGCGCCATCATGTGCACGGCCCGGGCGGTGAGCGAGTTCGGTGCCGTGGTGATCGTGGCCTACCATCATGGTGGCCCCGGTGATGATCTATGAACGCTTTACCGCCTACGGTCTCAAGTACTCCCAGCCCGTGGCGGTGTGGCTGATCCTGGTCTGCCTGCTGCTGTTCCTGCTGTTGAGAATTTTCTCCCCGGATCGGGAGGCGGCGGTATGACCACCGACGGCATGATCAAGGGTGACATGATCAAGGGAAATATGATCAAGATAGACGGGTTGCATGTCAACCTGCCCGGGTTTTCGCTCCAGGGAATCGATTTGGCGCTGGCCCAGGGGGAGTTTTTCTGCCTGCTGGGTCCCACCGGCGCGGGCAAGACCCTGATCCTGGAATCGGTGGCCGGCATCATTCCCATCGCGGCCGGGCGGATCGGGGTAGCCGGCCGCGATGTCACCGGCCTGCCGCCGGAACGTCGCGGTGTGGGCATCGTGTATCAGGACTGTGCCTTGTTTCCGCATCTCAACGTGGCCCGCAACATCCAATTCGGCCTGCGTTACCACGGCAGGCAGAGCCGCGAGGCCAGGGCCCGTTATCAGGATCTGGTCGAGCGGTTGGGACTGGTTCCGTTGTTGCAGCGATCGGTGGCCCGGCTCTCCGGCGGCGAAAAGCAGCGCGTGGCCCTGGCCCGCGCCCTGGTCACCGCGCCGCGGGTGCTACTTCTGGACGAACCCCTGGCGGCCCTGGATCCCTGTTTCCGCGAGGAAATCCGTTCCCTTTTCTCCAGCCTGCACCGGGAAACCGGCCTGACGGTGCTGATGGTGACCCACGATTTCACCGATGCCCATCGCCTGGCCGACCGGGTGGCGATTCTGAACAACGGCCGCATCGAACAGACCGACACGGTTGCCGGGGTGTTCAGAAAACCGGCCACTGCCTTTGTGGCCGAATTCGTGGGCATGAAAAACCTGCTCCCCGTGCGGGTGGCTGGCGGCCGGATGGCCATCGGCGACTGGGCCTTGCCCATGTCCGCGACAACGGTCAGCGTCATGTGGCGGCGATCCGGCCGGAAGATGTTCACCTGCGGCCGGCAGCCGATGCGACCGGGGGTGAGGAGAAGGGCTTCCCGGGAACCATTTCGGCCATTGCCAATCAGGGCACCTTTGCCGACCTGAGCGTTTCCGCCATGGGGTTGACCTTTACCACCACCATGCTCACCAGCCGGCTGCTGGCCCTGGATTTGTGTCCGGGCACCGCCGTCAGCCTCACCGTCGATCCCGCCGACATCCATCTGATGGAAGTCCCCGCTTCATAAAGCCCGGACCCGCTTCAATGTCGCCGCCTGACCGGTTCAGGCGGTATTTTCCCCCAAAAGATCCAGGGCCGCACGGCAGTACATCTCCACACCGCTGATGAGAATTTCCTCGTTGAAGGTGAAGTGCGGGCTATGAATGCCGGAACTGCCTTCCGTGCCGGCGCCCAGGCAGAAGAAGCACCCCTTGGCCCTTTCCAGGAAGAAGGCCATGTCTTCTCCGCCCATGCTCTTCTCCGGTACGATGGCCCGATCGGCACCAACCACCTGGGCGGCGATGCGCTCCATGCGCATGGCCATCTCGGGATCGTTGACCGTGGGCGGGTAGCCGGCGACGAATTTGCAAGTGAATCGGGCGCCCATGGCATCGCAGACACCCTTCACGATCGTCTCGATGATTTCCGGCCAGCGCTGCCAGGTATCAAGGTCGAAGGTCCGTGCCGTGCCCAGCAGGTGCGCCGTTTCCGGAATCACGTTGAAGGCCGTGCCGGCTTCGAAACGTCCGATGGTGACCACTGTCGGCGCCAACGGATTCATCTTGCGGCTGACGATGCGTTGCAGGGCGGCGACTACCTGGCAGCCGGTCTCCAGGGCGTCCACGCAAAGGTGGGGCTGGGCGCCGTGGCCGCCCTTGCCGGTGATGGTGATCTTGAAGCGCGAAGCGGCGGCCATCAGCGCACCGGCGCGGATACCGATGGTGCCTTGGGGGATGGTGGGCCAGATGTGGCAACCCAGGGCGTAGTCCACGTGCGGGTTTTCCATCACGCCGGCCTCGATCATCGGCTTGGCCCCACCCGGTCCCTCCTCGGCCGGCTGAAAGACGAATTTTACCGTTCCGTTGAGCTGATCCTTAAGTTCCACGAGGATCTTGGCGGCAACCAGGGCCATGGCCGTGTGACCATCGTGGCCGCAGGCGTGCATCACGCCGGGATGCTGGGACGCATAGGCCAGGCCGGTCTCCTCGCTGATGGGCAGGGCGTCCATGTCCGCCCGGATCAAAAGGGTCGGCCCGGGACGGCCGCTGTCCAAAAGGCCCACCACGCCGGTGCGGGCGATGCCGGTGGTGACGGACAGGCCTTGTTGTTGCAGGTAGTCGGCCACGTAAGCGCTTGTTTTTTCTTCTGTATATCCTAATTCGGGAATCTGATGCAGGTCGCGGCGGACGGTGATGACCTGCGCTTGGTAGGGCTGAAGCAACCGTTTGATGTTCATGCAGGGCCTGTCGAACATATTTTTTAGGGTTTTGGGGTTACGGGCGAGACGGGTCGGTCGATGGGCGACACCGACCGTTCAGCCAGTCGCCAAAATAGCAAAATGGAATCGATTTGCCCATGGCAATCAGGCCTGCGCCGCCTTGGGCTTGAGAATGATGCGGGCATCCACGATGCTCAACCCCTCATGGTGCACGATCACCGGGTTGAGGTCCAGTTCCTGGATCTCGGGGTAGGCCTCGATGATTTCGGAGCAAGCCATCAGCATGTTGACCAGGGCTTTCTTGTCATAGGCTTTTCTCCGCGGACGCATCCAGGATGGGGTGGGACTTGGTCTCGCCAATCATCTTCTGGGCCGTCCGCCGGGTGATCGGCAGGACCCGGAATACCACGTCTTGATGATCTCCACCAGCACGCCCCCCAGCCCGTACATGATCACCGGGCCGAATTGGTCGTCGATCTTGGTGCCGATGATCACCTCGATGCCCTTTGCCACCATGGGCGAGACCAGTACGCCTGTAATCTGCGCATCGGCTTTGTAGGCCTTGGCGCTCTTGATGATTGCGGCATAGGCCTGCCGGACGTGTTTCTGGTTGGTCAGATGGAGTTTCACCCCATTGGCGTCGCTTTTGTGCAGAATATCCGGGGAGACGATCTTCAGCGCCACCGGACCGTCTATGTTTGCCGCCGCCTGGACGGCTTCCTCGGCGGAATGGACCAGTACGTCGCAGGCGACCGGCGCGCCGTGAAGCTTGAACAGATGCTTGGCTTCCGTTTCCAACAGGGCGCCGCGTCCCTCGGCATAGGCGCGCTCGAAAAGCTGTTGCCCTTCGGGTTTAGCCTTGGTCCGCCAGTTGAAGACGAAATTGGTGACCGCGTGGTAGCTCTTCAGGTAGCGGCCGTACTGGGCCAGCACGCCCATGCATTTGCAGGCCACGTCCAGGCTGCCGTAGACCGGCACCCCGTAGTAGCGCAGAAGATCCAGGCTGTGGGGTTTCTCCGAATTGTAGAGGCTGTGCACGACGATGGGCTTCTTGTATTTTTTGACCATCTTGCCCATCTGGTGGGCGGCGTCCTCCTCGATCAGGGAAAGGCTTTCGGCAAAGCGGATCCCGTAGCCGCCGAAAAGGCCCACAAGGAGCAGACCGCCCACATGGGGGTCGGCCAGGATGAGTTTGGCACAATCGGCGAACACATCCGGGTTGTCGTCGGTGCCGCCGGCCACGTCCACCGGATTTCTCACCGCCGCCCCGCCGGGCAGGATCGCCCGCAGCTTCTGTTGGGTTTTCTCCTCCAGTTCCGGAATCTGGACACCCAGGTCGGTCAGGGTGTCGGCGGCGATGGTGGCATGACCGCCGCCGTCGGCCAGGATGGCGATCTGGCTGTTCTTGACGGGCGGCAGGCTGGAAAGGGTTTCCGCGGCCGGGAAGAGTTCGTCGGAGTTTTCGATGACGACGATGCCGGCCCGCTCGAAGGCCCCCTTGGCCACTTCGCTCATCCCGGCCAGGGCGCCGGTGTGGGAGCCGGCGGACCGCTTGCCGGTGGACGAACGTCCGCTCTTGAGCAGCACGATGGGTTTGGTTTGGGTGGTCCGGTAGGCCTGTTGGAGAAACTTGCGTCCCTCGCGCATGCCTTCCACGTACATGAGAATGGCGCGTGTATCCGGATCGTTCTGGAAGAACGCCAGGTACTCGTGGAAGCGGATGTCGGTTTCATTGCCCACGCCCACGTAGTAGGTGAATCCCTTGCGGCTTTGCAGCTTGGCCTCGGTGATGAGGGTCAGGGCCATGTTGCCGCTCTGGGACAACAAGGCGATATCCCCCTTGGGCGCATCTTTCAATCCCACCAGGTTAAGGCTGGATTTGAGGTTGATCATTCCGGAGGTGTTGGGGCCGATCAGGCGGATCTGATGGGCTGCCGCCGCCTGCAGGACCTCTTTCTCCAGGGCCTTACCGGCGCTGCCGGTCTCACCGAAGCCGGTGGCCAGGATGACGGCTCCTTTGATGCCCCGTTTGCCGCAATCCGCCAGCACGCTGGGCACGGTGCGGGCCGGTGTGGCCACCAGGGCCACGTCCACCTCCCTGGGAATGTCAGGCACCGTGGGGTAGCAGGGCAGCCCCATGATGCTTTTCTCCTTGGGATTGACCGGGTAGATGGCCCCTTCGTAGCCTTCGTCGAGAAGGGTGCGTATGGTTTGAAAACCGCGTTTGGTGGGCACTTTGGATGCGCCTACAACGGCGACGGACCGGGCGTTCAGGATGTGCTCAAGTCCCATGGGTTCTCCTTCCATTGGAGGGCTGAAATCATTTCCTCTAATTCCAAATGCGATCGGAGCAAGCGTTTTGGGCGTTCTATTTCTTGATGGACTCGTAAAAAGTCGCATTTCCGACGGATTCGTAAAAAGCCCGAGATCAAGGCTTGCGAATCCCGAGGAATGAGGCGTACTTAGCGTACTCCGCAGTGACGAGGGATACGCGTAACGCCGATATCGGGCTTTTTACGAATCCGTCATTTCTTGCGGTCCTCGAAGGCGGTCAGGGAGGCCTGGCGTTCCTGGGTGGAGACACAGGCCAGGCAGGCCTCCACTTCGAAGTCCATCAACGCCTCCAGGCTGACCTCGCCCCGGGCCATGTTGAGTCCCTTTTTGATCATCTTCAGGGAAAATCCGGAGTTGGCGGCGATCTTGGCGGCCATGGCCATCACCGTGGGCATGAGTCGGTCCAGGGGCACGGCCTGGTTCACCAGGCCGATGCGCATGGCTTCGCGGCCGTCGATATATTCCCCGGTGAAGAGCAGTTCACGGGCCTTGCCCGGTCCGACCAGATCCTGGACCAACCGGAAGGCGCCGCCGGTGACCGACGAGGTGACCTTGGCTTCGGGGCTGCCGATCTTGGCCTCCTCGGCGGCGATGCGGATGTCGCAGGCCAGGGCCAGTTCGTAGCCCGAACCGACGGCGTAGCCGTTGATGGCGGCGATGGTCGGTTTTTCGAAGCGGATCACGCTACGCGAAACGTCCTGCAGGGAGACCAGGTAGTCCCGGTAGGCTTCCAAGGCGCGGGTTTTGGATTCCTTGAGGTCGGCGCCGGTGGAAAAGGCCCGGCCCTCGCCGGTGATCACCACCACCTTGACGGTTTCATCCGCGCGGGCATCGTTCAGGGCGGCCTCAAGATCCAGCCAGAGGCGTTTGTTCATGGCATTGAGCACCTGGGGGCGATTGAGTCGGGCGATGGCCACGCCGTCGGCTTTGTCGTAAATGATGCATTCAAGATCCATGGCTTCTCCTGTCTGGGGCGTATCTAATATAGGGGGCACCTTGATCGCGATCGCTGCTTTTTTGTTGGTTGCCGGCCGTCCATCAGGCCAATTCGTCGGTGGCTTCACGCATCAGCCGGGCAATGGGCAGGCGCCGGGGGCAGCGGGATTCTGCCAGCGAATAATCCATGCGCGGCAGCTTCTGGCGGACGCTCTCGGAAAGTTCTGCAAACTGCTGCCGGGCGCCGGTCGTGTCACCATAGCTTCGCGCATACATCAAAAAGCGCATCACATCGCCCACGGGGACGCCGCCGCCCAGTGTTTTCTCGCAAATATGTGTGCAGCCGGCGCAATAGCCGGCGTAGGTCGTTTGGGCATAGCGCTCCAAATGCCGCCGATCGTTTTCGCTGAGCGTGGTACGGTCCACGGCAGCGGCGATGTTGGCCATGAGAATGCTCATGGTCGGCATTTGGGAACAGATCGCCGCGATCTGAGGGTTTTCCCAGACAGCCTTGAGCTTGGCCTGCTTGTCGGTGAAACCTTTCTGGACGAACCGGCCGGCCAGGGCCAGTTCCTCGGCGGCATCGGTGCGCACGGCCCCGCCGCCCTGGGTTTTCATGGCGGTCAGGCCGATACCGGCCTCAACGCAGGCCTTGACGGCTTCCTGCATGCGCGGTGAGTGCATCAAGCGGAAATTGTAGGTCATCATGATGCCGTCGATCCATCCCATGCGGGCCGCGTCCAGCAGGCACCGCTCCATGTTGCTGTGCGTGGAGAAACCGAACAGGCGGATGCGGCCGGCGGCCTTCTGCGCCTCGGACCAGGCCCGCAGGCGGTTGTCCATGATGCCGGCGTCGCGGATGCCGTGCACGAAGAAAAGGTCGACATGGTCCGTGCGCATGCGATCCAGGGAAGTCAACAGGTCCCGTTGCAGCGCCTTTGGCGTGTCGCCGCCGGATTTGGTCACCAGGAAGATCTTTTCGCGGGTTTCCGGATAGCGCTCGAAGAATTGGCCGATGCCCGCCTCGCTGCGGCCGCCGCTGTAGATATGCGCCGTGTCCCAGTAGGTGACGCCCCAGCGCAAGGCCTGCTTGAGCAGGGTCTGGTTGGCGGGGATGTCGAACATGCCGCCCAGGGAGAGGATCGGCACCTGGATGCCCGAGCGGCCGAAAGGGCGCATGGGCATGCCGCTGGTCTCGGCTGCCGTGGCCGGCGTGGCGG
>NZ_BBCC01000200.1 GCF_001311845.1 Desulfosarcina cetonica JCM 12296
CCCGACGACGGAAGCCCCTGCGCCGCCGGACGACAAAACGGCAGCCGCGCCGCCAACGGCGGATCAGGCGTCGGAGACCGGCCCCATCGAAAAGCAAGCCGCCGAAACAAAACCCCCGATCAAGACGCCCCAGATGATCAACGAGAGCTTGGGCCCCTGGGTGTTTTCGGTGAAGAAATGGCAGTATGACAGCTTTATCACCGATCCGGCGGCCATGCTCAAACCGCTCGCGGAAAAAGCGGAACAGAAATCCTGAACGGATACCCGTTTGACCATAGCTTAAAAGAAAACCGCGTCCTGAAACCGGACGCGGTTTTCTTTTGCGGGTTTGCTTGCTTTTTTATTCGCTTTTCGCCGCCGGTGCGATGATCAGGGCCGCGGATCGCTTCGGAACCAGGTATGTCGCCGCCAAGCCGGACAGTTCCTCGGCGCTGACGGCCTGATAGTCCTCGATGAAATTGCGGGCCATTCGTACTGCTGGGGCGCACGCGAGGATGCCGTCATGACGCTATTGAGCCAGTAGCCGTTGGTCTGGCGGTATTCCTTGATGGTGGTGAGCATCGGATCGATGGCCCGACGATATTCATCCGCGTTGACGCCGTTGTGGGCCAGGTCGCTGGCAATCGCATTGATCGCTTGCAACACAGCGTTGACTTGATCCGGGGCCACATTGACATGCGCCTGGAAGACGCCATAACCGGGATAGGCGCGGCTGGCCCGATTGAAGGCATACGGCGAATAGGAGACGCCCAGCCGTTCGCGAATCTGCTGGCGCAGGCGTTCCGAAAAAACATCGGCCAGGACCGAAAGTCTGCGGGTGCGTCGAATGTCCCAGAAATCGTCCGTCTGCCAGGCAGCGACCAACAGGGCCTTGGGAATTTCAGTCTTGACGGGGATACGGTGGGTACGTCCAACGGGAAGATGGGGCTGGTCGGCCCTGGGCGGCGATGGTGTTGTCTGAACATTTCTCGCTGGCAGGCCACCCAGGTAGCGTCGCGCCAGTTCGATTACCGCGCTTCATCAAAATCGCCGACAATGGAAAGCTCGAGAGGGGCCTGGCGGAGCTGCGGCATGATCCAGTCGCGGATGTCGTCCAGTCCGATGGCGTCGATGGCGGCAAGGGACGGTATCCCGAAACGGCTGTCGCCGCCGGCCAGGTAGCGGTTGCCCGCGATTTTCAGCATGCCGTCGATGGATCGGATGCCGGACTGATATTCCTGCCGCAGGCGTTCCCGGACCAGGGTCATGGCATCGTCTCGGAGGCCGGGATCGGTGACATGGGCATACAGCAGCTGGAACATCAGTTCCAGCTCGCCAGGAACACTCTCGGCGAAGAAGTTGAAATAGGTTTCGCCAATTCTGAAATCCACATAGGTGCTTTTACCGGCCAGAGCCCGTTCGAGCGCATTGGTATCCATGCCGCCCAAACCACTCTCATCCAGGGTCGGTCCCGTCAGCAGGCTGAGCCCCGGAAGGGATTTGGGTTCGGCGGCGCGTCCCTCGCCAAAGACGAGATTGGCCAATACTTCGTTGGTTTTATAATCGGTGGGTTTGATGTTCAGGCGCACCCCATTGGCAAAACGGATCCGGGTGATGCCAAGATCTCCCAGGATTTCCCGGGAGGCGATGCGTCCGTCGTCGGATGGTGCCGGAAGGTAGGGAAAGCGAGGTTCGGTTTCATCGGTCGGTCTGTGAACCCCACTGCCGGCGGATGTGAGAAATACGTTTCGGATCATTTCCTGGGGTGACCGGGAGGCTTTTCGCGCCAGGTCGACATTCCCCGTCACCAGCACCAGCCGGTGTTCATCTTTCCAACGCTCCGCGAACGCCTTCTGAACATCCGCGATCGTCACAGCCTCCAGCAGGGGGGCCAGCAGCTTCTGCTCTTGCTCGGGCGACAGGGGCACGCGGGACTCGGCAATATCCCGAATCATTTCCCTGGCCAGTGCCGTGCTATTGCGCGTGGGTGCCTCCCGAACTGCATTCTCCAACTGCTTGCGCGTGTCTTTTTTAACCCGTTCCAATTCTGCCGGGCTGAATCCGAAAAGCAATGCCCGGCGGAGTTCCTGCTCAATGGCACTTAAGCTTCGGGCCCATTCCTCAGCGCTGCCGTCGGCGGAAATTTCGCTGTAGCGGATTCGATTCATATACAGGCCGCTGCCCACGGTCGCCGAGGTGAACGGCCGGTCGGGCGTTTTAAGAAGGGCGTCCAGGCGGTTTTGGACAATCCGATTGGCCAGTACGGCGATCAGCTCCTTGCCGCGTCGTTGGGCGGTGTCCGCCGGTGGCTCCTCTTCATGCAGGGTTTCAATACGAACCGTTGTCTCTCCGGCCTCGGGTTCATGGTGGTAGAAAACATTCAACCCGTGATGATCGATGGTGCCGAGGGCGGGCTGCGCCACCGCGGGGGCGCGGGGCGTAAAGCCGTCAAATTGCTGCTTGATCAGCGATTGGGCCAGGGCGATATCAAAGTCACCCACCATGACCAAGACCATATTCTCCGGACGGTACCAGGCATCGTAAAAGCCTTTGAGCAGCTTGCGGTCCGCCTGGCCGACCACCTGCGGGATGCCGATGGGCAGTCGTCGGGACACCAGGAATGTCGGGAATTCAAATGCAAGGGTTGCCTTCAATGTCCGGTAGGCCGATGAATCCCGTGAACGCATTTCCGCCAGGATGACTCTCCGCTCTTTCTTGATTTCCTCTTCCTTGAGCAGGGCACCCATGGCGTAATCATGGATCACGAGAAGGCCTTTTTGGAGATTCTCCGCGTCGCCATCCGGCAGGATGATGTCATAGACCGTTTCGTCAAAGCCCGTATGGGCATTGGCGTCATTGCCGAACTGCATGCCGATGCTCTGGAAGTAGCGGATCAACTCACCGGGCGGGAAATGGGTCGATCCGTTGAACAGCATGTGCTCGAGAAAATGGGCGACGCCTCGCTGACCATCGGTCTCGTTCAGGCTGCCGGCACGAATGTAAAGATGAACGCTGACACGTTGTTCCGGACGTTGATTCTGTTTGAGCAGAAAACGGAACCCGTTGGCCAGTTCTCCAGATTGGATGCTCGGATCCGCTTTCAGATCGCTGTTGGCATTCAAGCCGGCAGGCGCAGGCATGGCCGCTACCGGTTGCAGCGCAGCGTCAGCTGTGGGTAGGAAAGAGGGCTTTTTGTGGGGGGTGAATGCGCCGGGAGCCGGCCAGCCGATCAGGCTCAACAAAAAGACCGGCAAGACGATCAGCCGCAGCCATGCCGTCCGTTCCTTGGAGCGTGTCGCGTCTCGGTGGATCATCGGGAATCCTTCGATGTCGGGTGGTCGTTGGGTGGTTGTCGGAAGCGCAGGTCCAAAGCCGCCTAACGCGTTTTCCGACGATACACGGATTATACTAATACAAGGCGGTTAAAAGGCAATTCCAAAATATCGATCATGCCTGGGAAGAATGAACTGGATGAGGAAGGTGGTGGCATCGGGAAGATCGGGATGCTGGAGAAAAAGCCTTCCGGAACCATGATCACCATGATTGCAGCGGAAGGCTTGAACGCGATCGTAAGAGGTGGATAGATATCCCCTTGCGAAACCGATGGGTCGCTTCAGCTTTTCTTTTTGATGTAGAGTCCGCGGGAAATGGTTTCGATCTTTCCCTTTTTGGTCAATTTGTACAGGGCATTGCTCACCTGGCGGGCTTCCAGACCGGTACGCTTTTTAAGCCGCTCGACGGTAATGCCGTTGCGGCTACGGCTGATCATCCCAAAAATACTGTCCAGCATCGTTTCCGACGAAGCCGCTGTCGTTGGTGCCTGTTCCGCGGCGACGGTCGGCGCCTGCTTTTTTGCCGCAGCTTTTTTTGCCGATGCTTTGGCTTTTTTCACAGTTGCCTTGGCTTTCTTGGCCGCTCTGGCCCTTTTGGCCGGTACAACTGCTCCACTCTCCTCCGCTTCGAGCGCTTCGGTTATCTTCTCTACCTGTTTAACAAGAGAAGATAAGGCAGTGGAAATGACCAACAGTTCCTTCTGAACATCTTTCATTCGTTCAAGCCTCCTTGGTAAAGCGGTTTTTGCTGGGAATTTAGTTATTTAAATTGAGCCCTAATATATTTATGATCGGTTGTCAACCTTTGTTTCGAGAAATTTGATTGTCGGAAAACGGGGAAGAGAATGCTATCCGCTTCGGTCGGGCGGATAATCTACCGGTAGATCATATTGCCTTCCGCATTCATATCTGTTCCCATATCTGCTGTCGCAGAATACCGTAGCGGTATTACTGTTCACGAAGGAACGCCCACCAGATATAGAAGAAAAAAAAGGCCCAGGCAAGAACAGCGGTCAAGTATGCCTTCCAGTCCGTTTTGCGGGATGCCTTCCCATTCCGATCGACTTTGCCAACGGGAAGCTTGCAGGACGGGCAAACGCTTGCGTTCACCGGCATGTATTCCATGCACTCCGGACACTTTTTTGAAACGTGCCCATCCCGTCGGCCGCGTTCTGTGGAGCCATGTGGCGGTTTCATCTTGCCGTTACCCTATCCTTTCGAAGTCGTGTAATGACCGGCGGTGGCAAATCTGCCTACTCGGCGTACCCCTTCTCAATGGTGACTTGGCTTTCCGCCCGGCGGGCCATCATCCAATCCTGAAACACCGTGCGTTGCTTCTGCTGCAGCAACAGCTTGCTGATTTTCTCTTTTTCGGCATCGAAGCCGTCTGCGGCAGGCGCTTTGCGCTCCAGCAGATGGAGGAGGTAGAATCCGGCTTTGCCTTCTACCGCTTGCTGACTGGAAGCGTTGGCCGCGCTCAGTTCAAAAGCCGCCTGAGAGATGGCTGGATCCGTGCCAATGCCGGGAATGGTGGCATTGCGTTTAATCAGTCCGGACTGTTCAATCTGCAGGCCCCGGCTGGCGGCACTGTCGGCAAAGGATGTTCCCTTCTTCAAATCGGCGGCCATGGCATCCGCCGACGCGCGTGCTTTGTCCGCCTGCATTTTTTTTGTCAGGTCGGCTGTCACGCGACCCTGGACGGTCTCCAGTTTGGGGACGGCCGCCTGGATGATTTCGGTGACCTGAATCAGGTAGTAGCGCCCCCCAATCTCCTGGACGTTACTGATGTCATCGACATTCAACGCGAATGCCGCACGGGCAAAGGCTTCCCGATCACTGCCCAGTGCTTCCGGACCACGGCTGGTGAATGCCCCCGTTTCCATGACGGTGAGATGAGCGTTCTTTGCATTTTTAATCAGATCTTCTTTCTCGTAGGTGCTCCCATAAAGCTGCTCAGCCTTGTCATAGGCCAGGTTTCGGGCCTTGATCTCAGTCAGGGCGGTGACAATCGTTGGCCGGCTCTGATCAAGGGTTTTTGTGCCGGCCCCCTCAGCCGCCGCGGCTTTTTCGTCGCTGAATTCATTCTTGTGGGTGTCGTAGTAATCGACAATTTCATCCTCATCTACGGTAATCTGGTCCGTGTACGCTTTGGGATCGAAAGCCACGTACCGGGCTTTGCGCATGGGAGCTGTCTTGTAGTTTTCTTTGTGGGCCTCAAAATAAGCGGCGATGGCATCGGCTGACGGGGTAATGTCCGTGTAGCTGGAAGGAGAGAACAGAACATAGTCGATATTGACCATCGCATTTTGCCAATTATACCATTCCCGCGCTTCCATATCCGAGACATTGGCGGCACCGGTGACGATACGGGTCAGCTTTTCACCCAAAAGGGCGCTTTTCTGATCGGCCTCGAACGCTTCCGGGGTCAGATGGACCTGGGTGAGAATGGCACGATAGCGGCGGTTATCGAACCTCCCGTTGCTTTGAAAGACAGACATTCTTTTGATTGAATCGGCGACTTCATCGTCAGAGACCCTGAGTCCAAGCTTTTCGGCCTCCTGCATGAGAATCGCACGGTTGATCAGTTGTTCGGTCACTTGCCGTTTGACCTGAAGCATTTTCAGCATGCTGTCATTCAGGCTGGTGCCGAATTGTTGGCGGTAGCGATCGATCAGGTTGTTATAGGCCTGCTGGTATTCGGTTATTCCGATGATCTCACCGTTGACCGTGGCGACCTTGGACGCCTGACGGGATCGGAAGCTGCCGACCCCCCAGAAGACGAACACGATCACGATGGCGAAAAGAATCACCTTGATCATCCAACTGCCGGCATGTTTACGCATTACGTTGAGCATTCACAACCTCTTCTTTTGAATCCATGGGCGGATACGCGGAGCACCCGCTCTGAGTGGTGATCTGTCGGTTTTTCGGTCCTGGTGGCGGTCCGCTTGAGCGATTGCCGTGCCGCCTTGTGCGGGACGAACCAAACGTTGCTTGCGGAAATCAGAATATGTCGTCTTTTCAAGAGATTGACATTAAATGCTGATGGTGGTTTTGTCAACCTGTTTCCCTGTCCACGTCCATTATCACGAGAGGCGGTGTTTTGTTTGGATTCGTGGAATGACGGCGATGGGGGAGAAAAAAACAGGTGTCGTGAATTGATTCCAAAAATTAAGTTGACATGCAAAATGAAGTTTGTTAGGTAGCGGTTTCACTTTTTGGGGCTGTAGCTCAGCTGGGAGAGCGCATGACTGGCAGTCATGAGGCCAGGGGTTCGAGCCCCCTCAGCTCCACCATTTAGCAATCAAGGTCGGCATATCCTGCCGGCCTTTTTTGTTTGGTGGCAAAATCGCCGCCATCCCATCTTCTTTCCATGCTTAAGTACCTCCGAAACCGACCGATATGTTAGTCGACATGTTAGTCGACAAAAAATTGTTCGTGTTCCGTTGGCTCGATTCGATGCGGGCTACCTCCCCGATCATGTGCTCAATGGTTGGCGGTTCGACGGTGATATCCATCGGAGCAGATATCCTTTGCCGACAGGAAGCCGGTGGAGAGATGGAGAATAGCGGCAGCAATGGAAAGAATTCTCATCATAGATGATGATTATGCGGTCTTTCGAACCTTGGCGACCTTGATCACCCGAATGGGCTGCGAAGCGGCTTGGCGGAAAACCTTGAACGAAGGCCTCAGCGAAGTGGAACACGCTGCATATGACGTCGTGCTGCTGGATGTCAACCTGCCGGATGGTTCCGGTTTGGATGTGGTTTCGCGTCTTCGCAAGGTGCCATCCCATCCAGAGGTGATTATCATGACCGGTTTCGGTAATCCAGACGGTGCCGAAATCGCGGTGAAAAATGGTGCCTGGGATTACATTCAGAAAGCCGCTTCCCCCCAGGTGGTCACCCTCTCCCTCAAGCGGGTACTGAATTACCGCAAGGAAAAGTGCCGGCTTGGCACCAAACCGGTCGCCTTGAAAATGAACGGACTGATCGGCAGCAGCAAACCGATGACGGCCTGCTTTGACCAGTTGGCCCGGGCTGCCAGTGGCGAGGCCAATGTGCTCATATCCGGTGAGACCGGAACAGGTAAAGAAATCTTCGCCCGGGCGATTCATGCCAACAGTTCGCGTTGTAATGGCAGCATGGTTGTGGTCGACTGTGCCGCGTTACCGGAAACGCTGGTGGAATGCCTTCTTTTCGGTCATGAAAAAGGCGTTTATACCGGCGCGGACAAAGCCCGGCAAGGCCTGGTCGCCCAGGCCGATGGCGGTACCTTGTTTCTGGACGAAGTGGGAGAACTGCCGCCGGCGATCCAGAGAGTCTTTCTGCGGGTGCTCCAGGAACGCCGGTATCGGCCGGTCGGTGGCCGAAACGAATTGCCCAGCAACTTCAGGCTGGTCGCCGCCACCAATCGCGACCTGGATAAGATGGTTGCCGAGGGGCGGTTTCGCAAGGATCTGCTCTACCGCATCCGGACCATCAATATTACCCTACCGTCATTGAAGGATCGCCTGGATGACATCAAACCCCTGACCCTTTATCACCTATCCAAACTCTGTGAGCGCTACGGCATTGAGAATAAATCCGTTTCCCCGGATTTCATCGACGCTTGGGCCATTATGAATGGCCGGGAAATGTCCGTGAACTGATCAATGCCCTGGAGACGGCCATCGCCAACGTGGACCCGAACCGACCCTCTACGCCCGGCATTTGCCCGAGGTGATTCGCCTGACAGCCATCCAGGATGCCTTGGAGAAGACGCCTGCAGCGGCAATGCCCTATATCCCCGCCGCCCAAGTGAGCAGTAAACCCTTCTGTGCGCCCCTGACCTCCTTCAAGACTTTCCGTAAAATGATCATCTCCCAGGTGGAAAAAGCCTACCTGACCACGTTATTGGCACAAACCGATAACAGCCTGGATAAATCGCTTGACATCTCCGGCCTCTCGCGCTCGCGGTTTTATGACCTTTTAAAGCAACACAACCTTTCCCTTTGAGGATGGCGGCCGAGGCCGTTCAACCCTTCTTTTTTAGTGCCTGCCATTGATGACGGCGGCGTTCTGGAAGGAATGCCGAATCTTCGCCGGTGTCATACGCCTTCTTCCGTCCGGAAAAATCGGATCAATCCGATTTTTTTGATAACCGGTCCGGTTTTTTCGGACAGACGATCTGCGGAAGCGTTTCAGACCAAGCTGGTTCGTTTTTAACAACTTGAAATATAAATAAAATAAAAAAATAAGAGCGCCTCTTCCGCTTGGCATAATCGGTGATAAGGACTCCATTGAACCACGATCTTGACGGGTAAGGGTGATGCTTATGAAGATGTCGACTCCGATGATGAAATTGATCGTTTATGCGTCCGAAAGCAATCTGCGTCGACGTTTGCTGTCCGCCATGGATGGGCTGGCGGATCAGTGCCACATGGAGCTTTTCGTCGATGTGCCGGCCCTGAACCGCCGCTTGTGCGGCCCCGTAAAAGGCGAGGTCTGGCTGTTATTGGTAACCCAGAATCTCTCTGAACTTCATTGCTTTGCCGCCATGGGCGATCTGATCCAGAACATCAGAAGCATTTTGGTGCTTCCCGATCAGGAACGTCAAACCGTTTTCACCGGACATGCCCTCTATCCGCGCTTCATCAGCTATTTGGATAGTGATTTCAGTGATGTTTGCTCCGTACTGGGTACGGTCATCCACAATTTAACGCATATCGACTGCATATAGCACTCACTCCAGGAGGTTGTTTATGGCCATATCGAAACAAAACGCAGTGGATCCAGGCAATCCACAATCCAGGACCGATACCCTCAATCCGTCGGAAACGGCGGAGTTCGAATCCGGCAGTGAGGTCGATCGGGAAGGCAAGTATCTCACCTTTTCACTGGTGGAAGAGGAGTACGGCATCGGTATTTTGAAAATCAAGGAAATTATCGGGATGATGCCGATCACTGGGGTTCCCCAGACACCCGCGTTTGTCAAAGGCGTGATCAATCTGCGGGGAAAGGTGATTCCGGTGGTGGACCTGCGGCTGCGCTTCGGCATGCCGTCGATCGAATATGATGATCGCACCTGCATCATCGTCGTCGAAATCAGCGCCCTTGACCTCGATGTCGTCATTGGTATCGTCGTCGATTCGGTGAGTGAGGTGCTCAATATAAAGGGTGAGGACATCGAGGATACCCCGACCTTCGGCGCCTCGCTGAATACCGATTATATTTTGGGAATGGCCAAAATGGACGGCAAGGTAAAGATTCTTCTGGACATCGATGAAGTTCTCGGCGCCGACGAACTGGCCGCTTTGGCCAAAGCGGCCTGAGCGGTTGCCTGTCAGCCATTTGATCAGAAACGACTGAGCAGTTGCTTCCATTATCAACAACAATAAGGAGAACAAGCGTGTTCAAGAATATGAAGCTGGGCACAAGAATTGGCATGGGATTCGGCATCCTGATCCTCATCGCGATGGTTTTGGGCGGCGTTGCGGTATGGAACATGGGCCAGGTGGGAACGGAATCCAAGAAGTTGGCTGAAGAGTATGCACCGGAAGTGCAGCTATCCAACGAAGTCGAGCGCTATTCGCTCTTAACCATGTTTGCGATCCGGGGCTATTCCGCTACCGAACAAGAGGAATTCCTCAAAGATGGGCACAAACAGATGGACCTTTTGAATCAACATCTCAACGAAATCAAAGCCTTGGCTGATCGCTCACCCCACTTGGTGAAACTGAAGGCCGCTGTGCCATTGGCGCAGAAAGGGATCGCCGAATACGAGCAGTTGGTGGATGAAACCGCCCAAGTCATATCGAATTTGGCGAAATTACGTGAGCATATGGATACTGCGGCGGCAACCTACATGCACGAGAGCAGCAATTTCATGGTTTCCCAGACCAAGGCCGTCGAAACGGAACTCCGAGATGCGGCATCTGCCGAGAGGATCATCGAACGACTGTCCAAGATCACCATGGTGCATGATATCATTGATGCGGGCAACGCCGTACGCATCGGCAATTTCAAATCCCAGGCGACCCGTGATCCGCAACTGCTGAAAAACACCATCGCCAAACTTGATGATGTTGAAAAGAAGCTGGATCAACTGGCGGCGATGACCCGGCAGGAAGTCAATATCCGGCAGATCGAAGCCATTCGGGTTGCTGCCAAACAGTATAAAGACGCCATGACGCAATTCCTCACGGAGTGGCTCAACCGGGAGAACCTGGACAAGCAGCGCACGGTGGTGGCCGGAAGTGTACTGGAAAACACCCAGGCCACCTCCAACGCCGGTATCGATGAAACCCTGGGAATTGCCAAAATGGCCGATGCCAGCCTGTCTACGGCTACCCACGTAATGATTACCGGCTTGGTATGTGCTTTGGTGATCGGCGTATTGATGGCATTTTTTATTACCCGCAGCATCACGCGTGCCATCAACCGTGTCGTGGAAGGCCTTAGCGAGGGCGCCGAGCAAGTGGCCGCGGCCTCGGGACAGGTATCGAGTGCCAGCCAGAGCCTGGCTGAAGGGGCGTCGGAGCAGGCGGCCTCCATCGAGGAGACCTCTTCCTCGCTGGAGGAGATGTCTTCCATGACGCGGCAGAACGCGGATAACGCCAGCCAGGCGGACACGCTGATGAAAGAAGCCAACCAGGTGGTGACAGCGGCCAATCAATCCATGGGCGATCTGATCCAATCCATGGAGGAGATTTCCAAGGCCAGTGAGGAGACCTCCAAGATCATCAAGACCATCGACGAAATCGCTTTCCAGACCAATCTCTTGGCATTGAACGCGGCGGTGGAGGCGGCGCGGGCAGGCGAG
>NZ_BBCC01000201.1 GCF_001311845.1 Desulfosarcina cetonica JCM 12296
CTCAATTCCGCCGGCCACCAGGTGACCGTCTTCGAACGCGATCCCAGGCCGGGCGGCCTGCTGCGCTTCGGTATTCCCGACTTCAAGCTAGAAAAGGCGATCCTCGACCGGCGCATCACGCTTTTGCAAGAGGAAGGCATCGAATTCAAGTGCGGCGTCCAGGCGGGGATCGATATTAACGGGCCTTCCCTGGTGGCCGGGTTCGACGCCTGGTGCTGTGCACCGGCAGCACCCGCCTCGGGATCTTCGGATTCCCGGCCGGGAATTGGCGGGCATCCACTTTGCCATGGACTTTCTCACCAGTCAGAACCGCGTGCTCGCCGGTGATGCGGCGGCACTGACCGTCCAGGCCGCGGGCCGTCAGGTGATCGTCATCGGCGGGGGAGACACGGGCAGTGACTGCATCGGCACCAGCCATCGCCAGGCGCCGCCGGGGTGGTCAACTTCGAGCTGTTGCCCCAGCCGCCTGAAGACCGGCCCCCGGCCCAACCCTGGCCCTATTGGCCCATGCGCCTGCGTACCAGCAGCAGCCACGAGGAGGGCGGCGAGCGCTACTGGAACATCCTGACCAAGCGCTTTGTCGGTGAACGGGGACGCGTGACGGGGCTCGAGACGGTCGCGGTGGAATGGGAAGCGGAAGACGGCCGGCCGGCGCGTTTCACGGAAATTGCCGGTAGCCAGCGGGTCTGGCCCGTGGATCTGGTGCTCCTGGCCCTGGGATTCGTCGGACCCGAAGCGGACACGCTGGTGGCCCAATTGGGGCTGGCCCTGGACGAACGCGGCAACCTCTCCACCGGCAGCGACCACATGACTTCCCGGCCCGGGGTTTTTGCCGCCGGCGATGCCCGACGGGGTCAGTCCCTGGTCGTCTGGGCCATCTCCGAGGGACGGGAGGCGGCCCGGGCGGTGGATCTTTTTCTCATGGGGCGCAGTGATTTGCCCCAGAAACCCTGCTGTGATCTGCCGCGGGGATGACATGGGCTCGGTTTAGCGAACGGGCATCGCCCTGTTCGAACGCAACGGCATCGCCTTTCAGGCGCACGTTCCCCGCCGGTCAGCCATCCCCTTTGATGGCCACCAGGGAGGCGGTCTGCTCGAATCTGTCCGCATGGCGGCGCGCCAACCGTTTCTCCTCGTAATAGACGATGCGCAGGTCGCTGAAGGCGCGGCGCAGTTCGTTGGGTTCCAGGCAATAGTCCGCCTTTTCCCGGCCGATGAAGGCTTCGAAAATGAGCACCCCGCCGGGCTTGAGCCCGTTCAGGATCATGGGGAAGAGGCGCCGGTCCAAAAATCGGACGTTGAGCACCAGGGAATAGTGCTCCGCCGGTATGGTCCAGCTGTCGAGATCCTGGCAGTGCACCCGGATATTCGGATGCCGGCCGACGAGTCTCTCGGTGGCGACGGTGGAGATATCCACCGCATCGACCATGAAGCCTTTTTCGGCTAAAAAGAAGCTGTTGCGCCCGTTGCCGCAGGCAATGTCCACGGCCCGGCCCATGGGGGCCAGCGGCCAGTATCTTTCCAGAATCGGTGTCGGTTCGGCGCCTCCCGGATCATTCAGATATCGTTCATCCCAGCGTTTCCGGTCTTGTTCGCTCATGGGGGCGCGCCTCCGCCGAAGTTCCGATTTGGCGTTCCATGGATGGTGCGTTTTCCAGATGCGGAATTCTTGAGCCACCCTTGGTTTATTCTTACGTTCGTCTGTAACCCGTCGCGTGTTGTAGATGATTTGTTGCGTGCCATGAAAAGCACTTTATCATAGTTTCACGCTGAAGCCTTTGGAAATTGGCGCGCTACCGCAATCAGGACCTGTACGCTACACTTTAAAACGTCCAACTGTTTGATGCAGCGTCTTTGCCAATTGGGCCAGCATCTCGGCACCCGAATTGACCTGTGCACAATTGTCGGCGAGCATTCCAGCGTCTTGATTGACCCCCGCGATCTCATTGGCGATCTGCTCCGACACGGTGGAGCTTTGGGCCACGTTTTCATTGACTTCCCGAATTCCCACAGAGGCCTGGGCAACATTGCCAGCAATTTCATCAGTCACTGCCGATTGTTGCACAACGGCAGTTGCGATCGTCGAGACAATCCCATCCACTTGACCGATGACTTCGGAAATAACCTTGATTTCATCGACGGTCTGCGTGGAGGATCGTTGAATCGCCTCTACCTTGGATTTAATTTCCTGTGTCGCAAGGGCGGTTTGCTTGGCCAGTTCCTTGATTTCATTGGCCACCACGGCGAACCCCTTGCCCGCCTCGCCGGCCCTGGCCGCTTCGATGGTGGCATTCAAGGCTAAAAGGTTGGTCTGGTCGGATATCTCGGTGATCACTTCGGTAACCTTGCTGATCTGATCAGCGGCCTGCCCCAGAAGGTTGATCTTGGTGGTGGCGCCATTGGCCTTATGGACCGCGTCGCTGGTAATGCAGCGCGCCTTTTCGGCATTGTTGGCGATTTCCTTGACCGTCGCGGCCATCTCCTCGGAGGCGGACGCCACCATGGTGATATTCGTGGCCGCTTCTTCGCTGGCCGCAGCCACGGAGTTCATGTTGGCACTCATCTCCTCGGCCGCCGCGGCAACGCCGTGGGCTTTCTCCGAGGCGGACTGGGCGCCTTGGGTCAGTTGATGGGAGATGTCGGTCAACATGGACGATGACTGGTTGAGTGAGTCTGCATTGCCTTTGATGTCCTTCAGAATCCGCTGAAGCTTTTCGACGAAAAGATTGATCCACTGAGCCAATTCACCCGTTTCATCCCGGTTGACGGTGTTGATGCGCTTCGTCAGGTCGCCTTCGCCTTCCGCTAAATCCTTGGCCAGCCGGTTGAGCTGGTTAAGGGACCCCACGATGGACCTGGCCTGTAGGAAGTTCATCACGATTCCAATGATTGAGGCGGTCAGGATGACGCTGATGATGGTTGAAAAATAGCCCTTTATTTTTGTGAATACATCTTCGCTGCTTTTCAGCACTAGTTTTTCGATGCCATCGTTGATCGTATTGATGGTCTCGACGATTTGTTTCTCGTTGGCATTGAGTGCATTGATATTGCCGATAAACTCGATTACCAGCGCCTTGATTGACAGATTGGTAGTCTTGGCTTGTCTGGCCGCGGCTTCGTTCTCGGTACCCTTGAGTTTTTCAATGCCCTTGTCGACAGCTTCCAACAGGGTATCCAGAAAACCGAGCAGCTCATTCTTGAGCCCGATATTCTCCTTCAGCCTGCCAAAAAGTACCTTGATGCGGAAGTTGGCGTTGGTGTTATTGTTCGCGTCGATAACTACGGCCCGTTCCATGCCTGACACGCCCTTCCGGCTCTCCTCGCCGATCAAGCGATTGCTGATGGATTTGAGCACCATATTTGAGGCATTCAGGGATGATTCGGTCAGCTTGTCGATCTCCCTTTCGATGGTTTGATTGCGGGAGCGTAATTGGGCCAAGGTGTCTATCTGTTCCTGAACAGCATTCAACTGACTTGCCACGGCAGCGTTTCCTATCCGTGCGCTCAAACCTTCGAAACACTGGCGCAACGCGTTGATCGCAATCCGGTTGTACATGTAGTCTTTGATGCCGATTTCGATACGCTGGATGTCAGCGGACAATGCATTAAGGGCTTGCTGACGCTCGGTGGAAGCTTTGATCAGTGCGTTGGAGCTAATCAAAAAGTAGACCACCATTCCGATCAAGGCCAGGTATAAAAAGCCGGTCAATTGCAGTTTGTGTTGGATTTTCAGATTTTTGATTCGCCACATGATGATATGTCTTTTCCATTTCGATGTCATTCATTCCCGGCCCAGGTCCTTGAAGATCGTCTGGCCAGCGATATCCCATTGGTCGTGTGATGAGCAACTTTCCAGTGCTTCCAAAAGGTCAGGATGGAAAGGGGTGGTGCCGGGCTTTTCCTCTTTCTCTGGGTTTTATGCTTCCCATGGAGTGCTCCTTTTGATGGGTGTGTTGATATGTATTCGAAATAACATAATTTTTTAATTAAAATTTTTTTTAAGAAGGTTCCGGATGAAAAACGGAGTCCAAATAAATTTGTGGGACGTTATCTGCGGGATACATAGATGGCGTTCTGAATAAATTATACTTATTTAAGTGTATTCTATGAGTAAAAATCAATCACTTATCGAGGGGCTTGTCAATGTTTTCTTGGATTCTGGCCTTTTTTAAAATTCCAGGTATCAAATGAAAAAATAAAATAATTATGAGAAAGTTGCTTGCGCGCAGACGGACCACCGAGTCCGGCGGCGGACAAATTTATAAATATTATGATATATTTAGATTTTTATGGTGTTCTGGAGAGCGTGTTGCCATCAGCCATTTGGCGTCGCCATGGTGGTGAAGACAACGTGTTTGTGGTGGCATGGGGCCGTTTGGATCGGGATATGGATGGCGGCCTGTCGTCAGCACAGTTATAGAATATTATTCATTTAACGAGTTTTAAGTGACACCCATTCCATGAAACGGCTCTTTTTCAGCTTTCAGGATCTGTGCTACAATCCTGTCTATATGGCGATCCTTTCGTCCAGCATGCCTCAGCAAGGAGATCTTCCATGGACTACTTCGAATACCGCGACGGTCAACTCTGGGCCGAGGAGGTGCGGGTGGCGGATCTGGTCGAACAATACGGCACGCCGCTGTACGTCTATTCCGCACGAACCCTTGCCCGCCACTTCACAGCCTTCGACGCGGCCCTGGACGGTCTCGACCACCTGATCTGTTTTTCGGTCAAGGCCAACAGCAACCTCAGTTTGTTGCGGCAGTTGGGCGAGCTGGGCGCAGGCATGGACATCGTCTCCGGTGGTGAGCTTTACCGGGTACTGAAAGCCGGGGTCGATCCGCACAAAGTTGTCTTTTCCGGCGTGGGCAAACAGGACCATGAAATCCGTGAGGCCCTCACAGCCGATATCCTCATGTTCAACGTGGAGTCATCCCAGGAGCTGGAACGTATCGGCCGCATCGCAGAAAAGATGCAAACCGTCGCCTGCATCAGCATTCGCATCAATCCGGATGTGGATCCCCAAACGCACCCCTATATCTCCACCGGGCTGAAGAAGAACAAGTTCGGCATGGACATGCTCGAGGCGACGGGCGCTTATCTCATGGCCAAGCGGCATGCCTTTCTGGAACCGGTAGGGATGGACTGCCATATCGGTTCCCAGTTGACCCAGATCGGCCCTTTTGTGGAGGCACTTGAAAAACTGTTGACCTTTGTCGACCGGTTAGGTTCGTCGGGCGTCACGATCCACTACCTCGATTTGGGCGGCGGGTTGGGGATTACCTACCATGACGAGCTGCCGCCGCTGCCGGCCGACCTGGGGAAGGCCATTGCCGAAACCGTGGGACGCCGCGAACTGACGATCATCCTCGAACCCGGCCGGGCCATCGCCGGCAATGCCGGTATTCTGGTCACGCGGGTGATTTTTACCAAGAAAACGCCGGTGAAACACTTCGTTATCGTCGATGCGGCCATGAACGACCTGGTGCGACCTTCCCTTTACGGCGCCTACCATCGCATCCGTGAGGTTCACCCCCGGGGCCGCGAGCCCATGAAGGTCGATGTTGTCGGCCCCATCTGCGAGAGCACCGATTTTTTGGCCCAGGACCGCCTGCTGCCGGGGCTTGCGGTCGGCGAGGCCCTGGCCGTCTTTTCCGCCGGGGCCTATGGATTCACCATGTCCTCCCAGTACAACTCCCGGCCCCGGGCCGCCGAGGTACGGGTAGATGGTGATCACGCCATCCTGGCGCGCCGCCGGGAAACCTACGATGATCTGATCGCCTTGGAAGAATGATGCGCCTTATCCAGGCCGCCGCCGTGGCGGAGCGTTACGACTGCGACGGTTCGGCATCGGCCGACAAAATGGCCGCTCGGCGGGGATGCGGATAACCGGGGAGAAGAGGCTTCATGTTCGATCAACTCATCACAATGATTCAAAGCGCCACGCTCTGGGCGGGCTACACGACCCTGGGGCTGTTCGCCGTGGCCGTGGGGCGTGCCTTCATGGATGCTGAAGACCGCTGGGGCTGCTTTTTTACGACCCACCCGGGCGGGCCGCATCATTTGTCACGCTACGTTCTGCTTTTTGGAACGCTGATTCTGGCCGCCCGCTATCTGTTCGCCGTCATCGGTAGTGATCCCGGAACGCTTGCCGAAAAGGTAAAGGCCGCCATGCAGGTCTATGATTGGCTGGACATCGACACCCTTGCCGGTGGCTCGGGAGCCGCCTACCTCATGGCCAAGGTCACCGATGGCGATATTTTGAAACTGTTCGGGCGAAAATAGCCATTTTCCCATAAAACTCTTCTCCGTGTTGACAAGGGGGGGCCATGAGCCATCTGACGCTTTTAGACATGTCGTTCATCGAAATGATCAGTGCCTTTACGTTGGGGTTGGCGGCAATCGTTCTCACCCTCATCGCCGGAATAATCATCAAGATGATGTTCCAGGGGACTTTGAACGGTGGGATTCTGAACTTCCTCTACGAGAATACCGGGGAGGGGCAGGCCGGCAAACCCAGCGTGTCGCGACTGCAGATGCTGATCTGGAATTTTGTGGTCGCCTTTGCTTTCCTCTATGTACTCGGCGCCCAGCATAACGGTATCGAGGCGGCCATCCAGGGCCTGCTGCAGCCTGAGGTCTTGATTCTGCTGGGAATCAGCAACGGTACCTACCTCATCGGCAAACGCGCCCATCGGGGTGCGGGGACCGGTGCCGGCACCGACACCCCGCCGGAACCGGTACCGGCAGGAGAATAATTTCCAGTCCCCGGATGTTGCGTTCGATTGTTGCGGATTACTGGCATGCGGCACCACGTGGAGACGAGGCTTCCGCCCTGCGCCATAGGCTCAGTCCGGCCTTCCTGTCGGTCAGTTCTCATCTTCCATCTCCAGGGCATGGGTGATCTTGATCGCACCGATCACGCTTTGGGCCGCCGGGCACAAGGTGATGTAGTTGCCAAAGGCGTCTTCGGCATCGGCGCGTTTTTCAGCCGGCAGTTTCAGCCGGTAATGGACGTGGATGCGGGTGATTTTCAGTACCCCGTCGACATCCTCGATATCGCCGGTTACCGTCGCCATGTAGCGATCCTGAAAGGTCCGAATCTTTTTTTTGGCCAGCACCGTGGCCAAGGTGCCCATCATTCACCCGCCCACTGCGCCCACCAGATGGTCCAGGGTTGCGGCGTGTTCTTCTTCCGGATCCACCCGGTAAAACGCCTTGATACCGCCATGAACGCCGTAGTAGACGGGCTGATCGAAGCCTCTGATGTGAGCGATGCGCGTGGGACCTTTTTCGCGCGTAATCGTAATATGGGATTGATGGATAATGTTCCCCATGGGTAACTCCCTTCGTCAAAGGGTTGAAAAACGTATCGGCTCAAGCGGAAAGTCGTTCGGCCGCCAGAAGGTGGCGGCCATTTCCAGTTGCCGAAGCATTGGTATGAGGAGCCCCGTCCGCATGTGGCTGTTCCCGCGGGTACGTTGGTATTCCGGCTCCCTTGCGAATTGAGACTTAACATAGTGTCGATCCGAAGGATTGTAAAACGCGGTATCTGCGCTTGAAACCACAGGGCAGATCCCTTAAAGTGCGTCCACCCATCAGCGATGGCGAGAATCTTTTTTTTAATCCGAGGAGGAATGCAATGCAAATGATCAAAAGTATGTTTCTGGCACTCATGGCGGTTGTCCTTTTGGGGTCCATCGGCATCGCCGGTGATTACGATTGGACGCGGGATTTCAACCTGCGGGCCCAGGCGGATCCTTCCGGCTTCAGGGCGAGTCTCGAAAGCCGTTTTCACGTTGGTGACGCGAACATTCAAGCGGTTTTAGGCGCTGTCGCCGGTCCGGCGGACGCGTATATGTGCCTCCGACTGGGTGAAATGGCCCATCGGCCCATCGGTTACGTTTTGGAGCGTTACCGGGCGGAGCGCGGCCAGGGCTGGGGCGTGCTCGCCAAAAGCCTCGGCATCAAACCCGGTTCAGCGGAGTTTCACGCTTGAAGCAGGGCCACGATCTTCACGGCGAGGGGTACGGATCCAAGGGGTCTGGTAAAGGCAAAGGGAAGGGCAAGGGCGGTGGAAACGGCGGTGGCAAGGGGAAGAAGTCAAAGTGATGAATCCGACAAGCAGTATCCTTGTCGCTTGTCGATAACCGCCTGAACCCTCATTTTTGTTCCGGGGAGCCTGATGATGAGCCTTTTCGGCATGACCGTTTGGTCATCATCGGGTCACGCCCGGGTCATTTTTGGCGGTTAAGGTCTCTTTCATCGATGGGCGCTCCCCGGTTCCATCGAGCCTTCCTCTTCCCCTTATCTCTGCCGGGCCACCTCTTTGTAGGGTGGTCCGGCTTTTTGGTTTTTGTTCTGATCGGTCCCCAAGCTCATCCCTGCCGGGCGATCAGTTGATGCCGTACGCCTTGAGCTTCAATTGCAGCGTCCGGCGGCTGATTCCCAATACGTCGGCCGCGCGGGTGCGGTTGCCGTCCATATCCGCCAGGGTTTTCAGAATCATCTCCTTTTCCACATCCTTTAGCGAGCGCCCCGAGGCCAGAATGGGGCCGTCGGCCGAGTCGATACCGACATTCACCTGCAGGGATCGGGGAAGGTCCTCCGGCCGGATCATTTCTCCGGTGGAAAGGATCACCGCGCGCTCGATGACATTTTCCAGCTCGCGCACATTCCCCGGCCAGCTGTATCGGACCAGAAGCTCCATGGTCGCAGGGTAAAACCCCTTGAGGTGCCGGCGGTTTTTCTGGACGTAGCGGTCCAGAAAAGAGTTGGCCAAAAGGGGAATGTCGGTGGCGCGCTGCCGTAGGGCCGGGACCTTGATGGTCACCACGTTCAGGCGGAAGTAAAGATCTTCGCGAAACCGGCCGGCGGCAATTTCCGTTTCCAGGTCGCGATTGGTGGCCGAAATGATCCGGGTGTCGACGCGAATGGTCCGGGCGCCGCCCACCGGTTCGAATTCCCGTTCCTGAATGACGCGCAGGATCTTGGCCTGGGTGGCCGGGGTCATCTCCGCGATTTCATCCAAAAAAAGGGTCCCCTGGTGGGCCAGTAGGAAACGTCCCTTGCGGGGGGCGGATGCGCCGGTGAAAGCGCCTTTTTCGTGTCCGAAGAGCTCGCTCTCCAAAAGGGTTTCGGGCAGCGCGGCGCAATTGACCTTAACGAAGGGATGCTCCGCCCGGGGGCTGTTGTGATGAATGGCGCCTGCCACCAGCTCCTTGCCGGTGCCGCTTTCCCCCTGGATCAGCACCGTGGCCTCGGAGGGGGCCACCAGACCGAGGGTTTCGAACAGCTCACCCATGGCCGGGCTGCTGCCCAGAATGCCGGAAAAGTCGAAACGGGTACCAGGCGTTCCTTGAGGTTGCGGTTCTCCTCCGCCAGGCGATGGTGGTCCAAGGTTTTTGCGACCAGAATTTTCAGTTCGTCGACATCGATGGGTTTGGTCAGGTAGTCCCGTGCGCCGGATTTGAGGGATTCCACGGCCGATCGCACGGAACCGTAGGCGGTCATGATGATCACCGGCGTTTCCGGGCTGACGGCGGCCATGCGTTTCTGGGCGGCATCGCCGTCCATGCGTTTCATGCGCAGATCCATGAGTACCAGGTCGAACACTTCCTGCTCCACCGCGCGGCAGGCCGTGTCACCATCGTCGGCTTCCTGAACCTGGTAGCCTTCGGCCGTGAGCACGGCCCTGAGCATGGTGCGGTGGGATTGATCGTCGTCGACGACAAGAATTTTGGCGTTCATGGGCGCTCTCCCATCAAAGCGGGGTCGTCAGGGTCGGGATTTTCCTCCTCACTGCCGGCAATGCGGCTCGCTGGGGTACTGCGAAGCCGCAAGGTGAAGCACGCGCCATGCGCCTTTCCCGGTGGAGGACTTTCCAGTAAGATTTCTCCGTCATGGTTCTCGGCGATTTTCCGCACCATGGCCAGGCCCAGCCCCGTCCCCCGCTCGCGGGTGGTGAAAAAGGGTTCGAAAATCTTGCCCCGAATGGCGGGATCGATACCCGGGCCGTTGTCTTCCACGTGGAAGACAGCCGTTTGACCCTCATCTTCGACGGATGCCCGGAGGCGGATGGCGCCGCCGGCTTCCAGGCCACCCATCGCATTGAGCAGCAGGTTGAGCAGGGCCTGGGTGACCTGATGGGGGTCTATAAACAGTGGCGGCAAATCTTCGGTAACCGCGACCTGGATATCGATGGACTGGCGTTCGGCCTCGGCAGACACCAGGGAGACCACGTGATCGATCAGATCGATCACCCGGATCGCTTTCGGTTCCAAGGTCATGGGGCGCGCGAAATTGAGCAGGTCGGTCACCACGCGGTTGATCCGGTCGATTTCACGGACCATTACATCGGCATACTCGCGACGGGTGGCATGCTCACCCTGATCCTTGCCGAGCCAGTAGGCAAATCCTCGGATCGAGCTCAAGGGATTGCGGATCTCGTGGGCCACGCCGGCGGCCAGGCGGCCGATGGCGGCCAATTTTTCGGCGCGGCGCACCTTCTCCTCGAGTCGTTTGATTTCACTCAGGTCCCGGAGCACCACAACGGCGCCGTTACGGTCGCCGGCCTCGTCCTGAATGGGGGTGACGGTGAGCAACAGGGGCAGGGGCGCTGCGGCCTTCCGGGAAATCTCGACTTCCTGGCCAAGAACCGGGGCTCCCTGGGTGAGGGTGCGGGCGATGCCGGTGGCCGCGAAATCAAAGATGGTTCTAAGGTCGATGCGGTCCCTTTCCGCGGCCGGGATGCCGAGCAGGGTGCGCGCCTGGCGGTTGCAGGACGTCACGATGCCGGCGGCGTCGATGCTCAGGACGCCGTGGACCATGCTGGCGATGATCTGCCGGGTGTAGTCCCGGGTTTCCTGAAGTGTTTTGCTGAGCCGGTAATAGCTTCGCAGAACGATGAAAAAATAGATCACCCCACCCCCCAAGGCCAGGACGATGGCGCCCATGATCATGGCGTGATGAAGGTCGGCCTGGCGCGCAGCCGCATAGGCCGTGAGGTTCATGGCCAGATAAACGGTCGCCCTGGCGTTGGCCCGTGGCGTT
>NZ_BBCC01000202.1 GCF_001311845.1 Desulfosarcina cetonica JCM 12296
CTTTAATCAATTCATAAGCTGGAGAATAGAACGTGACAATCCCAAAAAAATTGCTGGTTTTGGTTGATGGCTCCGAACGGTCCATACAAACGGTCAGCTACGTTAAGGATTTTATTCCCATTGATAAGAATATGCGAATCGTGCTGTTTCACGTTTTCGATGGCAGACCGGAGGAACTTCGCGAATTGGAGCAGACCCCCAACTGTATCAATGCGGTCAGTCAACTGCAAAATCAGGAAGCGGAACAAAAAGCTGCAATTTGGTGGTACCTGGAACGGGCGAAAGAGGTTCTGACAAAGGGTGGAATTCCGAAACAGTCAATTGAAATCAAATTCCATCTCAGGGAAAATGGGGTTGCCCGGGACATTATTAACGAAGCGAAAAACGACTACAGCGCAGTCATTATGCGAAGGCGGGGGTTGGGTGCGCTGAAAGGGATCATTCTCGGCAGCGTTGCTGTAAAGTTATTACAAACTATAACATTTATTCCAATTATAATCGTGGGTCAGGTTCCCACCAATAAAAAAATTTTATTGGCCGTGGATGCTTCGCCATCTTCGAGAAGAGCTGTTGAATTTATTGGCTCATTGTTAGGCTGCCATGGATATGAGGCCTGTATATTTCATGCAATTATAGGCTTGGGATCAATGGCTTTTAAATTTCCCGAGGTAAATGCGCCGGAATTTCCAGAAGTTGAAATGCCTGACAACTGCATTGAAGCCTTTAAATTAAAAACAGTCCGACTGTTGCAGGCTACGAAAGACACGCTTTTATCGTCCGGGTTTGAATCTGGAAAAATATCCGAAAAAATCATCACCGGTGCCCATAGCCGATCCTTGGAAATCGTAAAAGAAGCGGAAGAAGGCGGTTACAGCACAATCGTTGTCGGCCGGAGAGGGCTTTCGAGGGTTGAGGCCTTTTTCATGGGCAGGGTCGGCCATAAGGTTGTTTATGGGGGCGATAAATTTACGGTCTGGGTTGTCTGATGACGCCCCTTTAACGAAGGGCAGTCAACAAACATGAGCCCAAAAGTGGATGGCGCTTTTCCGGGCCAGACCGCTGTATAGTCTGCAGACTGGCAATGAGCCTAAAAAAGGGGACAAGTTAAACCCAGCTGAAAATCAACCTTATGGGCGGGGAAATTAGCAATGCCGACCTATGTGAAACATTCGGGAATAAGCAGAGAGCGCATCCTGGAAGCTGCGGAACGGCTTTTCGCGCTCAACGGTTTCGAATGCACCACCATTGCGCAATTGACCTGCGAGGCGAAGGTGAATCTGGCTTCTGTCAATTATCACTTTGGATCCAAGCGTGCTTTAATCGAACAGGTTATCGAACGCCGACTCTCACCGATCAGTCAACGGTGCATGGAAGAGTTGCGGAAGATAAAAGAAACAACCATCCAGCAAGCCTGCCAACCCGATATCAAAGACGTCCTGCGTGCATTCATCAGCCGGCTTTAGCCTTGAACGGAACAATTCAAAACGGCGGATACTTTCTATTAATTGCCGGCCGTGCTTTCTACTGTCCGGACGACACCGTCCGGAAGCTTTTTGCCCGCCATTTAAAACCCAATTTCGAGTTGTTTCTCGAATTGATGAGAGATGCGCTTCCAGATGTATCGGAGCGGGTATTGCTGTGGAGAATTCATTTTACCATAGGTTCACTTGCCCACGCCATGCATCTTTGTGGCTTTCAACTGCCGATACCGGCTGAAATTTTTCCTCCCATCGAGAATGCGGAATACATGGCGGACCAACTGCTATCCTTTCTGACATGCGGCATGAGAGCGCCTTGCCAAGCGGGAATTAAAGCGACTCCCGAATTTGGTGGCCAGGTTTCTATGCCGACGGATAGCAATGAGAGGGCTCGATGAATAAATCAAAGGTAAATGTAGATCATGAACTTTTTACAATTGAGCGGCGAGTATATTTGCACCATCGGACAAGGATGCTGAAACCCTTTATAAGCCAACTGCCAAGCCCGTTGACGTGTATCATTAGCTCCAGGCAGGAAACCGTTTCAATCAATGCCAATCCATTGGGACGCGAAGCCGTGCCATGTGTGCAGATCCCAGCTCGGGGGTTTGACAAACAGCAATATTGGGAGAAAACCGATTTCCATGCGAGCGGTGACTATCTATCAGAAGTAAATGGAAGAATGTCGACACTCCCCATATCCGATTTTGGTCAGGTAAAAGCGAGGCGATGATGATCAAAGACAAAAGGAAATGGCTGGCATGGATTGCGGGGGCGGTATTTCTGTGTTCCGGGACGATAGGGATGTGGCTCCATTATGCCGGAAAACAAGAAGACGGCCTGGTGTCTGGAAACGGCCGAATCGAGGCGACCGAAATTGACATTGCTGCGAAGACCGCCGGTCGCATCAAGGAAATCATGGTGCGGGAAGGAGATTTTGTTACGGCCGGACAGGTAGTGGCCATGATGGATACAGAGGTGTTGATGGCGCAGCTACGTGAGGCCCAGGCTCATCTGCAACAAATGAAAAGCGCAGCCGCTACCGCCCGCAGCCAACTCCACCAAGCAAAGCGGAGAAAGCGGCTGCCTTGGCGGTTGTTGCCCAATGCCAGGCCGAACTTAACGTCGCCAAAAACGCTGGAACCGTTCTTCCAGGCTGGCTGTGAAAGGTGCTGTCGCGCAACAGGAAGCCGATGAGGACCAAGCGCGTGTGGAAAGCGGTACAGCCGCCGTCAATGCGGCACGCGCACAAGTCGCCGCAACCGAAGCCGGGATTGCCACGGCATATGCGCAGATCGAGGGCGCGGATTTCAGCATCGAGCTGCCGACGCCTCCATTCAACGTCTTCAGGCCGATATCTCTGACTGCGCTCTCAAGGCTCCGAGGGATGGTCGAGTGCAATACCGCGTCTCCCAACCGGGTGAGGTCATCGGTGGAGGGGGCAGGGTTCTGAACCTCCTCGATCTGAGTGATGTTTACATGACCTTTTTTCTCCCGACGGCCGTGGTGGGAAGTGTAGCCATGGGTACCGAAGTTCGCCTGATACTCGATGCCGCGTCCATGTATGCAATACCGGCCAGCGTTTCCTTCGTCGCCGATGTCGCCCAATTCACACCAAAGAGTGTCGAGACCGCCGACGAACGGGAAAAGCTGATGTTCCGTTTGCGGGCCAGCATACCGGCCGATCTACTCAAGAAACACATTTTGCAGGTAAAGACCGGGCTTCCCGGCGTGGCCTATGTGCGGTTGGATCAGGCAAAACCATGGCCGCCATACCTGCGGGCGATGTTACCAGAATGACCCCCTCCGTGCCCGCCGCAATGCAGCCACCCATAGCACGATTGCGAAACGTCGGCCTGCGTTATGGCAAGACCATCGCGCTGGATCGGATCAGCTTAGATCTGCCGGCCGGCGGCATTCTCGGATTTATCGGTCCAGACGGTGTGGGTAAGTCCAGCCTTTTCTCCCTGATTGCAGGATCCAGGAGTATTCAGGCAGGACAGGTCAATGTGCTGGGTGGCAGTATGGCCGACAGACACCATCGCCGGAAAAACTGTCCTCGCATGGCTTACATGCCCCAAGGGCTTGGAAAAAATCTATACCCGACGTTGTCGGTTTTTGAAAACGTAGAGTTTTTTGCGCGTCTGTTCGGACACAACCGTCATGAACGGGAGTTCCGCATCGCTGTGTTGCTGGAGGCCACCGGATTGGCGTCCTTTGCCGAACGACCCGCAGGCAAACTCTCTGGGGGCATGAAACAAAAGCTGGGGCTTTGCTGCGCACTGATCCATGACCCAGAACTGTTGATCCTGGACGAGCCTACCACCGGCGTCGACCCACTATCCCGTCGGCAGTTTTGGGAACTTATCGAGCGTATCCGGGCCGATCAACCCGGCATGAGCGTGTTGGTGGCCACTGCCTACATGGAAGAAGCTGCCCGTTTCGACTGGTTGGTGGCCATGAATGGCGGACGGGTCCTATCTACAGGAACGCCCCAACAGCTTCTGAATCAGACAGCAACCAGTTCGCTGGAGGAAGCATTTATCACCCTGATTGCCCCGGTCTCAAAGGGAAGGGCAGAGGCCCGTTGTCATCGCGCCCCTCAAGGACGAGGAGAGTGGCGAAGCCGCAATCGAGGCCCACAACCTTACGATGCGTTTCGGCGACTTCACCGCTGTCGATCATGTCAGTTTCCGCATTGGTCGCGGAGAGATATTTGGATTCTTAGGCTCCAATGGTTGTGGGAAAACCACTACAATGAAGATGTTGACCGGCCTTTTACCAGCCAGTGAAGGCGATGCCTGGCTGTTCGGGCGTCCCGTAGCCCCGCATGATATCGACACGCGCAGGCGCGTCGGTTACATGTCGCAGGCATTCTCCCTCTATGGAGAACTAACGGTGAGTCAAAATCTGGTGCTCCATGCCCGCCTGTTCCAACTGCCGGAAGCACGGATACCGGCGCGGGTTGATGAGATGGCCCGGCGTTTCGGCCTGGAGCAGGTGCTGGATCGTTTCCCAGAAACGCTTCCCCTCGGCCAACGCCAGCGGCTCTCCCTTGCGGTGGCCATGATCCACGGTCCAGAAATGCTCATCCTTGACGAGCCGACCTCGGGAGTAGATCCGGTGGCGCGCGATGCCTTTTGGCAGATCATGGTCGAGCTATCCCGACGGGACAAAGTGACTATTTTTATATCCACTCACTTCATGAATGAAGCCGCACGCTGCGACCGGATTTCACTGATGCACGCCGGACGGGTATTGGTGAGCGGCGTACCGGAAGCGCTGGTTGCCGACCGCAATGCTAAAACGCTGGAAGAGGCCTTTATCAGTTACCTTGAAGACGCGGCCGAGGAAACAGCGGCGGAGCGAGCAGCCGCGAAGGCAAAAAGAGCGCCTGTCGAGTTTTCCGGCCCGGTTTTGGTTGATTCACCCAGCGGTTTCTTCAGCTTGCGGCGTCTGTTCAGCTACACGCGCAGAGAGGCTCTCGAGCTGTGCCGTGATCCGATTCGGTTGACCCTGGCGCTGCTCGGAAGCGCCATCCTCATGTTTGTCATGGGTTATGGCATCAGTCTCGACGTGGAAAACCTTTCGTTCGCGGTGCTGGACCGCGATAATACCATGCTCAGCCGAGACTATGTACTCAATTTAACTGGCTCGCGCTACTTCAGCGAACGACCGTCCATCGGAGATTATGCTGAGTTGGACAGGCGCATGCGTGCCGGCGAAATCAGTCTGGCCATCGAGATCCCCCCCGGTTTCGGTCGTGATATATGCAGGAGCAAGCCGGTCGCCATCGGTGCATGGGTCGACGGTGCCATGCCGAGTCGTGCCGAGACCATTCGTGGTTATGCAGAGGGAATGCATGCCCACTGGCTTGCGGCCATGGCACGGGAGACCCTTAGTGATGCGATGCCAACGGGATCCGTCACCATCGAAACCCGTTTTCGCTACAATCCGGACGTAAAAAGCCTTCCGGCCATGGTGCCGGCGGTAATTCCACTTCTTCTCATGATGATTCCGGCCATGCTGACCGCGCTTTCGGTTGTTCGGGAGAAAGAATTAGGCTCCATCGTCAACCTCTATGTCACCCCGGTCACCCGGTTGGAGTTTCTGATCGGAAAGCAGTTTCCCTATGTGGTCCTGGCAATGACCAATTTCCTGTTATTGACCGGACTGGCCATCTTTGTCTTCGGCGTCCCGCTCAAGGGAAGTTTTTTAGCCCTCGCTGTTGCCGCGTTGTTGTATGTAATTATCGCCACCGCGTTCGGCCTGGTAATCTCGACATTCATGCGCAGCCAAATTGCCGCCCTTTTCGGCACGGCGATTCTCACCCTCCTGCCGGCGGTTCAATTCTCCGGAATGATCGATCCCGTTTCTTCACTGGAAGGGATCGGCGCCTGGATCGGGAAAGGGTACCCGACAACCCACTTCCTGACCATTTCCCGCGGTACTTTCTCGAAAGCGCTTTCTTTCGGCGATCTCCATGCGTCATTTATTCCTCTGCTGCTGGCGGTTCCCATTTTGATTTTCCTGGGTGCAGCCTTGCTCAAGAAACAGGAGCACTGACGATGCGATTGGCTAACATATTTCATCTCGGGATCAAGGAAATTCGCGGTCTGCTGCACGACCCGATCATGCTCATCCTGATCATCTATGCATTTACCTTCGCGGTTCATACATCCGCTACCGCCATGCCCGAAACCCTGCACAAGGCACCCATCGCCATTGTTGACGAAGATCGCTCTCAACTCTCACAACGCATCGCCGATGCCTTTTTCCCGCCGCATTTCATGCCACCGGCACGGATTTCCCAGGCAGAGATGGATGCACGCATGGATGCCGGCATAGATACCTTTGCCATCAACATCCCTTCTGACTTTCAGCGTGACGTGCTGGCCGGTCATACACCCGCGATTCAGCTCAACGTAGACGCCACCCGCATGAGCCAGGCGTTCACCGGCAACAGTTATATTCAGACCATCATTACCGGCGAGGTTACCACTTTCCTCCAGGGCCACCGCTCAAACGCATCGTCCTCTGTGGATCTGGTCCTGCGGTCTCGTTTTAACCCCGAGTTGAACAAAGCATGGTTCGGTGCGGTCATGAAAGTGATTGATAATGTCACCATGCTCTCATCATTCTCACGGGTGCAGCACTGCTCCGCGAACGCGAACATGGTACCGTGGAGCATTTACTGGTTATGCCGGTCACTCCTTTTGAGATCATGAGCAGCAAGGTATGGGCCATGGGAATCGTGGTGCTGCTGGCAACGGCCGGTTCGCTGAGGATTGTCGTCCAAGGCGTGCTCGGAGTACCCGTTGAAGGCTCTGTTACGTTGTTTCTGGTTGGAACTGCGCTGCACCTGTTCGCCACAACGTCACTGGGGATTTTTCTTGGCACCCTGGCCCGTTCGATGCCGCAATTCGGGTTGCTGATGATGCTGATCCTCCTGCCACTGCAAATTCTTTCCGGCTCAACCACTCCCCGTGAAAGCATGCCGGAATTGGTCCAGTTCTTGATGCTGGCGGCGCCAAACACCCATTTTGTCATCCTTGCTCAGTCCATTTTGTATCGTGGCGCGGGGTTTACCTTGGTCTGGCTCCAATTCATCGCCCTGATTCTGATCGGGGCGACCTTTTTTGCGGCATCCCTGGTGCGTTTTCGTAAAGCGATTGGCTCAATGGCATAAAAACACCTGCATCGGATGCGTTAAACCAGAAGAGAATGAATATCTCAACGCTGCTTGGTAAAACCTTCAAGAAGGGAATCGACGATGCTCAAATTGATTGCTGAATTCGCATTCGTGCAGATCGTGGTGTTGATCATCTCTGCCTCCGTCGGGGCAGATGATCTCGATCTTATCCTGTCCACCTCCCAAAACACGGTCCAAACCGGTGGCGTGGTGATCTTGGATATCCACCTGCACAACCCCACAGATGATCAAATCACATTTGAACTTCCACCGACATTGCCCTGCCGCGTGATATCGGGTCAGACATCTGTTGTTATCAATGCGGACCTGTTGGGTGGAGATGCGATGTCCCGATTGGACGTTCCTGCCAAAGGTTTTGCGAAACGCCAATGCAAGCTCTCCGTTCCTGCCTACGCAAAGGAGATGATTCAGATACGTTTGGAGGCGATAGATACCAATACACTGACCATTCCGGTAAAAAAAATGTTTCCTGCCACGCTGGTCGGTCATCAGGTTCCGCTCGACCAGGGGCAGACGCTGGCACAGTCATACCTGGATTCCTTGTCTGTCCATCAACCCATGTATTTTCTGCCGGGCGTGGATCCAGGGTTGGAACAGACCAAATTTCAGTTCAGTTTCAAATACCGCCTATTTAACCCCGATGGATTTCTGGCGGAAAAAGCCCCGTGGGTGTCGGGACTTCATCTGGGATATACCCAACGTTCCATTTGGGATCTAAAAAGCGATTCCAAGCCATTTGACGATACCAGTTATATGCCGGAACTCTTTTACCTGCTGCCCAAGATCAACTTGAATGTTGCGCGGATCTCCGCCTTCGGCATTCAGGGTGGTTTTCAGCACGAGTCCAACGGCAAGGGGGGGATGATTCCCGCAGCACCAATATCCTCTATTTGAAGCCCCTTTTGGGAGTGCATCTGATTAATACCGTCTATCTCAAAATCGCTCCCAACCTATTCACCTATATCAACAATTCTGAAAGTACGAACGAAGACCTGATGGATTACCGTGGATATTTCGACCTTGAGGTGGGGATCGTCGACACCCAGGGTCTGGCCTTGAATTCTCATTTCTGGTGGGCAACAGAAGGCGCAAGCGTACAATTGGACCTTACCTACCCAATGACCCGGCTATTAGGCAAAGACCTGAACTTTTACCTGCAGGCTCAATATTTCAGCGGTTACGCTGAAACGATGCTCCATTATAACGAACGTCACGATGCTTTACGAATAGGACTTTCAATCGTCCGGTAAACCTTTTCAATTTAAACCGGGTGTTAAATTATTATGAGCTCATCTGTCCCCGGTAAAGATGGTTTTCTTGAGTAAAACCGAATGGTGGATTGAATCAACAAAAATAAATTCAACGAACAGGAGGTACTCCATGAGTATCCGCAAACAATTTCTGAAAAGTAAATCCCTGTGCAAGGTCACTTTTAAAATTACGGAAGAAGTTCATCGTGGCGCAAAACAGGCACATGTTGTTGGTGAATTCAATAATTGGTCAACCACGGCCACGCCAATGAAACGGCATAAAAACGGTTCATTCAGCATCACTGTGGAACTTGAAACAGGCCGATCCTATCAGTTCCGCTATTTACTGGGGCAATCCGACTGGGAAAACGACCCTGACGCGGATGACGTTGTCCCGACCCATTATAAAGATAGTTATAATTCTGTGATTAACTTGTAGCTGATTCCCTCTGATCACGTTGTGTTGCTCCTTCGGGGGCTATCCAGAAGCCCTTTATTAACTTTTGTTGTGTCTCAGTCTCTTTCCTGCCAAGAGCACTGGTTGGCTTGACATGTCTTGGTGTGTTCGGAGCTCGATTTTCTACTTTCTTTCACTGGAAGGGGGGTATTATGGATAAAAAAGCACCTACGCATTGTGGCAATAAACATAATACTGAAATGAAAGAAAATGCCTCTGAGAAAATAATAATTGCTCGCTCCTCACCACGTATTTCTACTGGGGTGATCGTCACCTGTCGTCCATACTCCAGCAGAGGCGCTTTTGATGCTATTGATGGTGTTATGGCAAACTTTTCGAGCCAAGGATCCTATGTTGAAACGTCCCATGAATTTAAATCAGGAACCATACTTATCCTGCGGGTTGTCTGTTACCCCAACATGCCGTCATCAATGCCTGACGTGCAGCAACCGCGCTCCATATGCCTGGCCGAGGTTAAATGGCGACAGAAACTGACTGATGAAAACGCCATTCGATATGGAATGGGTCTGAGATATCTCGATTAGGAACAGAAGCCGGCGAGACCATGGATCAAAACGAAATCTATCCAATCATGATTGATTTAACTTTCAGCATAGTAGAGGACTTAGCATGACAACACGCCATCAACATCCTCGAATTCTAGTGGTTGCCCCGGAAGTAACATTGATGCCTTGCGGCCCTGAATCGTCACCACGGTATATTTGTGCCCGGCTGGTGGAATGGGCGACATCTGTTCGGCCCAGGTTCATGCACTTTACGAGCGGGGTGTCGATGTACACCTGGCCGTGCCGGACTATAAAAATGTGCTTATAGAAAAAGACTTGTCAGGTGTTGATATTCACCATCGTCAGCACCAACTACCCGAAAATTTAATCCATCTGGCTCATGATCCTTCTTTTTATACCATCCTGAACTGTTTTTGCCGACAGATAAGGATGGTGTACGCATTGCCCTTGCATTTCAGCGGGAGGTGATTGACCGCATCATACCGGAAATCCAGCCCGACCTGATTCACTGTTATGATTGGATGACGGGATTGATTCCTACCACAGCTCGTCTCAGCAACATTCCATGCCTGTTCACCATTTATCGCCTGGATTCTCCGCAGGTACTGCTCTCGACCATCGAAGCGCAAGGTCTTAATACAAGATCCTTCTGGCAGGACTGCTTCTATTCCGACATGCCGAAAAGTTACGAGGAAACCAGAGAGACCAATCCACTGGCGTTGCTGACCAGTGGGGTATTTTCTGCTTGCCAGGTCAACACCCTGAGCCAAACGGTTTTGGATTCCCTTATCGATGATCGTAACCCGCTTGGCGCGCCATTGCTGAAAACCGAACTTCAAAAAAAATATTGGAATAGCTGTCTTTGTACCTTATCCCCGGCACCCGATGCATCCTTCAACCCGGCCACCGACCGAACCCTGCTACGCTTTATGGTCCAGAGACCCACGCCGCCAGTAAACTTTATAACAAACTCCATCTCCAGGAAACATTGAACTTAAGCATCAACTCAACGGCACCGGTTCTTTTCTGGCCCACCACAATATGTTGGGGACAACCGGAATGCCGGATGATGGCGGACACCCTTGGTATAATTCTGGAACGTTATCGGGAACAGGCATTGCAGATCGTTTTTGTCGCCGAAGGTGATTTTCATGATCATTTACGCTTATTGGTTGACCAGTTGCACGCCGCCGATCGCGTTGCGGTGTGCGATTTTGATGTTCAATTATACCGGATGGCATACGGTGGATCCGATTTTTTGCTCATGCCGGTGCATTTTGCTCCCTGTGCCCTTCCCTGTATAATCGGCCAATTCTACGGGACCCTGCCAATCGCCCATGATACGGGTGCCATTCACGATTGTGTCGAGCCCTTGAATGCCCCCTCTGATTGTGGCAGCGGATTTTTGTTTAAAAATACCAGTCCAGATGACTTTTTATCGG
>NZ_BBCC01000203.1 GCF_001311845.1 Desulfosarcina cetonica JCM 12296
GCAACCTGGCCCGTTGGGTGGTGGGCGGCCGGAAAACGTGCCGATGACGACGATCCATCAGAACACACGGCATCGACCGCCCCAGGGCCATCCAGCGACCCGAAGAAAACGCCGGTTTCCGGCGGCAGCAGCGAAACAACCGATCATCGTTGACCTTTCCCGCCGGGCCGGCCAACGGCGCTGCGGTGGATCCCCCCTTTGTGTGGCGGACAGCGGCGTGATCCGACGGCAAAAGCGGTTGCCGTGGTCATTCATTTGTGTCTAGTTAGCGCGTTTATCACCTTCACCCACAACCGTCCGGCAGCCGCGCAACGGCTCCAGGGCGAATCCGAAAAGAAGGATATATCATGACCGTTCAGGAAGTTATCGAAATCCAGGGAGGCCGCCCATTGAACGGCAGCGTGTGCGTGCAGGGTTCCAAGAACGCCATCCTGCCCATGCTGTCCGCCGCCCTGCTCCCCGAAAATGGATGCAGCGTTATCCGCAACGTACCGCCGCTCAACGATATTCTCGTGGCCTTTGAGATCATGCGTCACGTGGGCGCCCGGGTGGACTATTTTTCCAATGAAAAAGTGGTCTGCGTGGATGCCACCCACCTCACCCGCTCGGACCTGCCCGAATCCTTGACTTGCCGGCTGCGCGCGTCGGTGCTCTTCATCCCGCCCCTGCTCAAACGCCTGGGCGAGGTCCGCCTGCCCAGCGTGGGCGGCTGTCCGCTGGGCAGCCGCAACCTCAACTACCACTACCGCGCTTCGCCCGCCTGGGGGCCACCATCACCAGCGGCGACGCCTTTGTCATCAGTGGTGAAAATTTTACCGGCACGAACCTGTATCTCGACTTTCCCAGCCATACCGGCACGGAAAACCTCATGATGGCGGCCAGTTTTTCCAAAGGGGTGTCGATCATCGAAACGCCGGCGCGACCCGGAAATCTATGATTTCGCCAAGTTTCTGATCAGCATGGGCGGCAAGATCCACGGCCTGGGCACCCGCACCCTGACCGTGGAGGGGGTCGGCGCCCTTGCGTCCACCGACTACTACGCCATGAACGACCGCCTGGATGCCGGCCTGTTCATGATGGCCGCCGGTATCGCCGGAGGCAAGGTCTCCATCATTGGGGCGGTTCCCGAGGATCTGCGTTTGCTGACGGAGAAGATCATGCAGATGGGCGTGGAGATCCGGGTCAACGGGCATGTCATGGATGTCTCTTCGCCGGGCCAGGGGCTGAAGCCGGTCAACGTGCTGACCTGCCCCTACCCCGGGTTCGCGACGGACTTTCAGCCGGCCATCATGGCCCTGTCGTGCATTGCCGACGGCCAGAGCTATATCCGCGAACGCATTTTCGACAAACGCTTCAGCCAGGTGGCCGAACTGCGCAAACTGGGCGCCGACATCGACCTGGTCGAAGAGGACGGCCTGGCCATCGTCAACGGGCCCACCACTTTTCGGGGGGGAGACACCCAACCGGACAATATCCGCGCGGCTTCGTGCATCCTGTTGGCCGGCCTGGCCTGCCCGGATGTCACCACCATCGGCAATGTCTACCAGATCGGCCGGGGCCACTTCGACATCGAAAACCGCTTCCAGCAGATCGGTGCGCAGGTGGTGCGCAAAACCGTTTAAAGGCAGCTTGAATCCCTCCGTTCCCTGGCGCAGAACGGGGGGCAGACCCGGCGATCTTCACAAGACATCCCCTGCTCCCTCTCGATTCGCTTCAGATGGGCATTTACGAGCCCGCGCGCAAAATCCACCCCCCCCGACCTGTCCGCTTTCTTTCCAGTCTGTCAAATACTTCCCGACGACTGTAAAACACCCTGTCAGAGGAGTAAAACCCGTCCTCTTGACGACGCCTTGATTTCGTTCCGGAATCCGGATCCTTTTGGCCATGGCACGACAGTTGCTCACCTCTGCAGCCCAACAGGGGACAAAAAACAAGACCGGTGGCCGACCCCATCCATCACGAGCGCAACGGCGAGCGGCACCGGTGATCAACCCGAAAACAAAGGAGAGGGATATAATGAGAGGAATCTTCAACCGATGCAGGGGAGTACTGGCAGCACTCTGGGTGATGCTGCCGGCGGTGGCGCAGGCCTCGGGAGAGGCGGCCGGCAACATCGTGGTCGTGGCGGACACCCGGCGGGTGACGGGCGTGATGCACTACTTCGCCGACCTGTACAACAGCGACATCCTCATGTTCGCCATCTGGACCGTGGTCCTGACAGTGGCCATGGGCTGTACGCTGGGTTTTTTAATGGACTTCATCATGTCACGCACGGGGCTGGATCTCAAATCCCGCAAGATCGTCGAACATTAATCCAAGGAGGAGCGCGCATATGGATGCATCTTGGCTTTATATGTACATGCCCATTGCCGGCGTGGATATCTTTTGGCCGGGCCTGGTGTTGATCGGTTACTCCGTCGGCGTGATCGGCGGATTCTTCGGAATGGGTGGCGCCTGGATGGTAACCCCGGGTTTGAACATCCTCGGTTTCCCCATGGCCTTTGCCATCGGCACGGACATTGCCCACATCGCCGGCAAATCCATGATTTCCACCATCCGGCACTCCAAGTTCGGCAACGTGGATTACAAACTGGGATTCGTCATGGTGGTGGGCACCATGGTGGGCATCGAATGCGGTGCCCAACTGGTCATGTATCTGGAGCGCATTGGCCGGATCGGCCCGGTGGTGCGCTGGGTCTATGTCGTCTTCCTGCTGCTGATCGCCGTCATGGTCTTCTCGGACTATGCCAAGGCGGTAAAGAAAAAGAAGCAGGGGATTGCCGACGGCGAAAAAGGCACCGAGGGGTTCACCTGGTACAAGACCTTGCACAAGATCAACATTCCCCCGATGATGCACTTCAAGGCGTCGGGAATCTACTGCTCGGCCTGGCTGCCGATGGTGGTCTCCTTCATCACCGGCGTGCTGGCCGGCTTCCTGGGCATCGGCGGCGGCCTGTTGCGCATGCCGGCCCTGATCTACTTCATCGGCGTTCCCACCCATGTGGCCGTGGGCACCGATCTGTTCGAGGTCATGATCTCCGGCCTTTATGGCGCCTTCACCTACACCCTGAAGGGTCGCATCGAACTGGTGGCGGTCTTCGTCATGCTCACCGGCGCGGCCATCGGCGCCCAGATCGGTACCGTGGCCACCAAGTACGCCAAGGGCTACGGCATCCGCCTGGCCTTCGGCTCCGCCGTGCTGTGCTGCATGATCAGCATCATCCTCAAGCAATTCAAATTCCAGACCTCGGCGGCGGTCCTGATCCTCGGCACCATCGGTATCATCTGCATTTATATCATGGTGATCATGTTCCGAGGCGCCGCCCAGGAGCTGAGGGAGAAGAAAAACCGCGAACAGGTGACCGTGCGCGTCTGATGAGAGGAGGAATATCTATGAAGAAAGCAACGCTTGCAGCCAGCCTGATGGTTATCGCCATCGCCGTGGGCTTGATGGGCAGCCCGGTGATGGCCGCCGAGGTCAGCCAGGGAAAGTGCATCCAGTACGATGAGGCCACCCACAAGCTCACCATCGAGGCCTACGATACCCAATTCAGCAAGGAATTCCCCTACGGCCAGTCCACCGGTGCGACGGAGATCTTCGATGTCTCCACGGCCGCCATCGGCATCCATCCCGAGCCGGGCGACATTCTGCGTCTGGCCTGGGTGGAGAAGGACAGCGTGCGCTCGGGCCTCAAGGTCATGAACGTTTCCAAGCAGGATTTGAGAAAGAAGTAAGCCGGTAGACGGCCGGCAGGCGTCCGCATCACCCGGCGCCGGCCGGCCGAACCCTTGCATCGCAGAAAAGGAGTCCCGCCATGTTCGAACCCCGCCAGATCGCCAACGAGGAGCGCCTCAACGGCCGCCAGCACACCGTTGTGGTGATCATGAACCTGATGCTTTTGGTCGAGTTGACCGTCTGCATGTACCTGGGCCAGCAGGATCCCGACACCCTGACGCTCTTCTTCCTGAAAACCTTTCTGCCGGTGGCCGGTGCAACCCTGGTGGGCGCCCGGATGCTGGTGCGTCGCCTGGGCAACACCCCCGGCAACCGCGCAGCACAATGATCGTCCGGCGCCGATCCTTGCGTCGGTTGATCGCCAGGTGCGGCGCCATCATCGGGGTTCTCTTTTTGGTATCGGCCGCCGATACCTTCATCTGCGGCCATTTGGACCCCAAGGACCACTTTCGCGCCCTTCCCGGTACCCGTCTTTCCGTCAGCGGCAATCTCTACCGTCCGGTTCGCCATCCCGAAGACGTCCGGTTTCACTTCGTTGACCCCGGCCTGCAATTAACCATCGCGGAAGTCAAGGGCAGTTTCTGGCGGGGCGAGGTGACCGTGCCGCCAAAGGCCGCCGAGGGGGTCTATCGCCTGAGCGCCCACAGCGGTGCGGACACCGATCCCGCCCACATTCCGATCTACCGCATAACGGTTTTCTCCTCGCCAAGGGCCATGAACGCCAGCTATCCGTCCCTGATCCGGCGTATCCTCGGTTTTCCCGCCTGGTGGCTGGCCGCCGCCAGCGGTCCGCTATTGGTGGTCTGCCTGACACTCTCATTTTACCTCGCCAATGACCGGGAGCGGCAATTCAGCAAGCAGGGACTGTCGCCCATCGTCAAACTGGCCCGTCGCAAGGATCACTGGGAGCTGGCCGCCGCCCTGATACCGACCGTTGCCACTACCCCGGGCGCCGTGGTCGAGGTAACGGACAGGGATCGACGGCCCATCACCCGCATGACCGTCGAGCGCATCGAAAAGGGCATGGCTTTTGGTCAGGTGGACGCGACCCTGCCGCTCGTGCCGGACGGGTATGTTCGCTTTTCTCCCCCTTCAAGCCCGGAAACGGGCCGGATGCCCACGCAAACCGACAGGTGAAGCGATCTCCCTCAGGCCGCCGCCTCCGGCCGCAAGTGATAATTCCCGTTTAAAAAGGCCTGGGCCAGTTCGTCCACCAAGGCATCGTTGTGCATGAGCATGTCCATCTGCCGCGTGAAAATCAGCAACCGACCCAGCATGTCGAGTTTCCCGGCCACCGCCGCGGCGTTTTGCTTGGCAAAGCGCGCGGTGACCCGATCGGCCACCGTATTGACCAGAAACCCTTGACGGTTCAGCACACTCTCGATCACCCGGGCCCGACGGCCGCGCCGCACGTCTCGGCCGCGCCGCCCTTGAACTGGAAGTTGATGTAGTTCTTGGCATCGGTCCTGCCGCAATAGCAGTCCAGCACGCTGTAATGGTAACCCACGCGGGAACTGAAGTTCATGTAACGGTCGGCAATGATCGCATAGCTGCGGTCGCCGAAGCGCTCCCGGGCCAGGTTGGGCGGCTCGAGCATCTGCCGGCCCATCACCGACAGGAAACCGCCCAGGTTCACCGGCCGCGGTTCACGGCTTTTCAGATCGTCGCAAAGCATGCCGGCCAACAGGGCCGCAAAGGGAACCGAGATAACCTGATCGGCGGTCACCCGGGAAAGGTTGAGGCATCCACGCTGAGCCCGTCGCCCAAATCGATGATGTACAGATCCAGTGGCAAAGGGGCATCCAGCCGCACGGAGAGGCGGCCCTGGTCGGTAACCAGATCGCCCAGCTGGAAGATCTCCGCATAGGCCTTTTCATGGATGAAGCGCATGATGTCATGCACCGTCCGGCAATTGGCCGGGTCGAAGTCAGGGGACTTGGGATCGGTGAGATGAAGGGGCAGGATGGCATCGGCCCGCCGCCGCAGATCCTGATAGACCGGAGAATCGGCCATGATACCGCTCATCTTGTAGGAAGTGTTGAGCAGCTCCTGGACGCGGCCTTCGTAGACCCTGCCGCTGAAGGCATCCACGGTCACCTCCATGCCGGCCGGCAGTACGCCGGTCGCCGTCTTCAAGTTGAGGATCGTGGGCAGCATGTACTCGCGGGTCAGGGATGCCATGTGACCGCCAATATTGCCTGTATCGGTGAGGATGGCCCGTGCCTTGGGCATGGCCATGACCAACTGGGCCGAGGCCAGGGGGCTGACCAGTACCGCGCCGTCGGGAAAGGCCGCCACATCGGCCTCGCCGCGCACATGGAACACCGGCCCGCAGCCGATGCCGGAACAGGCGATATCGCCGCCTTCCACCAACAGACGATGGCCGCTGACCAAGGGCGTTTCCAAGCGGGCCGAATCCGCCGCAGCCGTTTGAATCCGGAGGGGGCGGGTCTGCAGGATCACCAGGCGGCCCTTTTGGTCCAGTGCCCACTCCACATCCTGGGGGCCACCGAAATAGGCCTCCAGGGCCTGTCCGTAGGTGGCCAACCGGCGAATTCGGAATTCGTTCAAACAGGGGCGATACTGGCGGTCTTTCGGAACCGGGACCGCCTCGACCTGGCCGTTTGCATTGGCCTTGAGTTGTTTCACCTTGGGCACGGCCTTGGCGGTCATCAACCGAAGATCCGGCGCTTGATCAGCTCGTAGGTGTCCGGCGGCACGATACCGTCCACGGCAAAGGGCCCCAGTCCCCAGACCGCATCGATGAGAATGCGGTCCTCCATGGGATTGACCGGGCTGTGGGTAAACATCACCCCGCTGGCCTCGGCCTCGATGGTCTCCTGGCAAGCCACGGCCATGACGGCATCCTCGAAGGTGATGGCCATGTGCAGCCGATAGGCGATGGCCTGGGCGGAGAACAGGCTGGCGATCACACGGCGGTATTCGGTCAGAATCCGCTCCCGCGGGACATTGAGCACGGTCAGGTACTGGCCGGCAAAAGAGAGGGTGCTGTCTTCTCCCAGGGCACTGCTGCGCAGGGCCACGTTCACGGGAGTACCGCCCGGGTCACCGATCTCGGTCCACAGCCGTTCATACGCATCCAGGATGGCCTGGGCCAGGTCCGGGGGAACCTCGGCCGCCATGATCCGCGATTGGATCGCCTGGCTGATCTCAAGGATGGTTTCGGTCTCGATGAGGTCGGCCTTGCGTTTCATTTTTTGAATGATCGGGGTCAGGTCGTTGGCCTGAATAAAGTGACGGAAGGCCGCCGTGGTGATGGCAAACCCCCTGGGTGTGGGAATATCCAGGGCATTCATGATTTCGGCAATATGGGCGTTCTTGCCGCCGACCATGTCCACGGCGCTTTGGCCAAGGGCGGCATAGGGCAGCACGAAGGGCTCGTCTTCGTGCGTTTTCACCGGCCGGGCGACGGTTTCGGCCTTGATGCGGCTGAAGATGTCGGTCAACTTTTTCTCCAGCACGGGATACGGCCGCCCCCCCATCTGTTCCAGACAGCGCACCATGCGGGCCGTATGGAAGATGCAGCGCATGCTTTGGGCATCGATGTAGGACGGCCCGAAAACGGTCTGACCGTCGAGTTTGCGTTCGATATCGGCGATGATTTCGAGAAGTTCGGTATTGGACGCCAAAAGAGTTTGAAAATTGGCGTATTTGTCCTGGAAGGCGGCCATGAGCGCTTCGCGGGATTGCGCGTCGACCGCACTTCCACGCCACAGGGATTTGATTTTTTCAAGCAAACGCATGCGACCTCCGGGAAGTAGAGGGAAAAAGGCAGGTAACTCCCCGGATCATCAAGCAAGTGCCGTGCCATCGTTATGGCAGTATCCCACGGCGCAGGCGTGTCCGCCGTTGCGGCCCGTTCCCGTCGCCGTGGGATGTCAGCACCTTTTACCGGCTGTAAATGTTTTTTTTGACGGGTCCGTAAAGATCAGCTTATTTGGCCTCTTCAAAAACCTCGTGCACCCAGCTCAAGGCAGCAATCATGTTCGGAAATCCGGTGGTGGTCAACGCCAACATGACGGCATGCTCGATCTCCTTGGCCGTTGCGCCGGCGGCCATCGCCTTGCGCGTGCTCGACATGACACCGCCCCGCGAATTTACTCCCGCAGAGATGCCCAATTTGATCAGATTCTGGGTTTTCTCATCCAGGGCCCGGCCTTTCTGGCTGAAATCCCCAGTTGTTTGTAGTCCTTGAAAACATCGGGGTAGTTGTCCTTGAATTGTTTGTAAACGTTGGGCAAGTACATGAAGATTCTCCTTTTTCCAGGTTCAACGGGCAAATGCCGTTTCCGTAACGGCAATCATGAATTCGGATGGGCAGTATCGTGAAGGGTGGGAAGCGGGGATCAGGCGATCACCATCTGACCGCCCAGCTTGCGATAGAACTTCACCCCACCTAGTCCCCACATCTTAATCCGGTTGGCGGCTTCGAAGGCCTGGAGGATTCTCAATCCCCGCTCATCGATACCGGGAACCGCCAGTACCGGACGGATGTATTGGGCGGGCCGCTGGATGATTCCGCCGCCATGCAGTTGGGTGCTGGTCAGGATACCGAGCAGGCTGAAGTCGCTCTCGGCCCCGGCCAGCACGCCCATGACCGTGCGGTCGCAGCGCAGGTTGTTGAGGAACAGGTCCAACGGATTGCGCGTCCAGCGGGTGCTGAAGACCCAGCGACTGATCTTTTCCGCATACCCGCGCAGCTGCCAGTGCGTGACGCGACGGTTGTTGATGACCGCCACGGCGGAAAAATCATAGGTGTGTTCCCTGTCGACGGTGGTGTGGCGATTGTAGCTGAGGTACTGCAGATTCTGGGTTGGGGCGGGCATGCCGCCAATGACGAGGACATCCCGCAGCAACGCCGTGTTGGGCACCACGACCCGCCGCACACAATGGATCAAATCATCGATAAAGTCGTTCTTCATCCCGATCCCCCTCCGGTTCCGACGATTCCCGATGCCATTCAAAATCCGTATCTATATACTACTTGGCATGCCACCGGGAATCCGTCAACCCATATTCGCAGTGGGGAAAATCGATCGGTCGAAGCCTTTGGGGAGGACACGAATCACCGTATAGGTGCGAATCACGCCGCTTTCGGAAATTTCCACGGGTTCAAACGCACCGCCGGTCGCACCGATGGCGGGTGGCCGGGGCCGACTTCGTTGGCCCCAAAAAACCGGCAAGGTTCATCGAGGTGACTTATCAAACAATAAACTTCTCAACTAGCATCTTTAACTGCCCGGCCAATTTCTGCAATGCCTTGGAACTTGTGCTGACGTCATTACTGCTGGATTTCATCTCATCGGCCAATTGTTTGATATCACCTATTTCCTTTGAAATATCGCGGGCAGCGGTTGAGCTTTGTTTTACATTGTTATCCACCTCCGTCACGCCTAATGAAGCTTGGGCAATGCTACTGGAAATTTCTTGGTGGTAACCGATTGCTCTTCGACCGCCGTGGCGATCGTGTCCACCATACTATTGACATCCGTGATGACGGATTTGATTTGATCGATCTCTTTTACCGTGGTGTCGGTAGCTCCTTGAATTTCATTGATTTTATGTTTTATCTCTTGCGTGGCGGCCGCCGCTTGATTGGCCAGCTCTTTTATTTCGCTCGCCACGACGGCAAACCCTTTGCCGAATTCACCTGCCCTCGCCGCTTCGATGGTGGCATTCAATGCCAGGAGATTGGTCTGTTCGGCAACATCGCTGATGACTTCGGTGACCTTCCCGATCTCGTCGGCGGCATGGTCCAGTTGGACCACGCGGTCCGTTGCCCTTTTTACCTGGGTCACTGCAGTTAACGTTACTTGACGGGCATTTTCAGATACTTGGGCAATTTCACCAATTGTTGCGACCATTTCTTCGGTTGCACTTGCAACCATATTGATGTTTGTGGATGCTTGGTCACTGGCGGCAGTAAAGGACGTAAAATTCGTGGCCATCTCTTCCGAGAAATTCGCCACCGTATTTGATTTGTCTGACATTTGAACGGCGCTATCGGACATCTGGACCGAAACGGTTGAAAGTGTTTCCGATGAGCTCCCCAGGTTTTCCGCACTCAAGGCGATATCCTTGATCATGACCTGGAGCGTTCCGACGAAATTGTTAAAATTCCTGGCGATTTCTCCGACCTCATCCCGACTGGTGATGTCGAGCCGCTTGGTTAAATCACCATCCCCTTGAGAAACATCCTCCATCAGCGTGTTTATCTTTTCAATTGAACGCGTTGTCATTTTGGTTGACAAATATCCGATCGCTATGGCGACAATCAGAAGCACGCTTACACTAACGGCGGACCGGGCGACCATTTGATTGCGCATGTCGGCATATAAAATTTCTTCTCTTGCGCCGGTTCCAATGACCCAGTCCCACGGTTTGTAATAGACTTGATAGGCCAAAAACGTATAGACCGGTTCTCCGGGATTTTGCCAAATTTCCCTGAAAAGCGTTCCCGTCATTTTTGGGTTTCCCCAACTATCTCGAACCGTATACTTGCCCTCAATATTGTAGTCCCAGGCGTTCGCCATTTCCGATTCAAACGGATGCAAAACGATCTGTCCCTTGGAGGTGATCGCCCAGACATACATATAGGGATCCTTGACCTTGGCACTCAGGTTCAGATTCATTTTGCTTCTTGAAGCGTCTCTGCTTCCGTCGGGCAATTTGGGTCCATTGACATATTCCCTGACTTCATCTTGTGCTTTAAAAATGGATATTTGACCCTTCTCCACCCGTTCTTGCTGAAGATCGATAAAGCCGAGGATATCTTTGCTGATTCTGGCAAACATTTCACCCTTGGCTTCTATGATTCCCGCTTTCATGGTTGCATATGAAATGTAAAACGTGATGACCAGCGAGAAAAGTAAAAGCAACCCCATGACCAGTGCAAACTTTGTCTTAATCTTCATTTTATATGCTCTTCATCAAGTCATTAATCGTTCAGCTGAATATCCTTGCCTTCCAGCACCCGGTTCATGTTACGCACGGCGCACATCTTGCCGCACATGGTGCAGCTGTCGGCATGCTCGGGGACCGAGCTTTCGCGATAGCGGCGGGCTTTTTCCGGATCCATGGCCAGGTTCAGCATT
>NZ_BBCC01000204.1 GCF_001311845.1 Desulfosarcina cetonica JCM 12296
CCGCCGGCCGGTGGGGCAGGGGGGTACCCGTTTTGGGCTTGTTCATGTAATGCTCCACCGCCTCCATGGCGACACCCAGCGCGCCCATGGCCACGCCGCCGGTGATGAGGCTTCCCAGTCCGCCCCGCTGCCCCGAACGGTGCTGCCGATCAGCCCGCCGAGAAGTTTTTCTGCATTGAACATGGCGATGCTCCGTATGGTCAAATCGTCGATGAAAGTGTTGTGGGTATGTAAAGCTTATCGGTATTCGTCACAAATTCTGAAGGCGGCTCTCTGGCGTGTCAATGTTTTAAAAATGACGGATTCGTAAAAAGCCCGATATCGGCGTTACGCTTCATCCTTCGTCACTGCGGCGTACGCAAAAGTACGCCTCCTTCCTCAGGATTCGCAAGCCTTGATCTCGGGCTTTTTACGAATCCGCCGAAAATGAGACTTATTACGAGTTCATCAAGAACGATCTGTCCACGCGAACCCAGGTTGCCATCCACTTCTTTCCGTTGTTGATTTCAAATTCAGCCAGCGAGAATTCGTTGGCCGGTTCGGCAGAGGCGGTGTCCAGCCGAATTCCCATTTCATTCAATCTAAACGCAACAGATTGGGCTGACAGCCGGTGTTCCGGTTTCTGGAGCAAACTTTGCACCTGCGCCACATAATCCTTTGGAGACTTAAGCGATTTCTCAATCGATTTGATTTCTCCCTCGATTTTTTGATGGAGCGCATCAAACGCGGCTTTCTTATCACTTCCCGCGGGATACAGGGCCATTTTGGCCGCTGCCTCATCACGTTGCGCTTCAAGCTGCGCCCGCGATTCTTTAAGCGCCGATATGGTTTCCGCAGCCATGGCGAACAGATCGGAAAACAATTGATATCGGACCTGCACGCGTGTTTCCGTCAAATTGTCGCTGGGTCGGGTAACTTGATGATTTTCAAAAAAGACGGCCTTTTTCAAAACGTCTCGGCGAAAAATCTCTCCATCTTTTTCCGACACGAAAACCGATTTTTCCTTTTTTTCGGTGGTGAGCAAGGCAAAGGCAACATTGGCCGCCGAATGGCGAAAGAATTGCGTTAAGGGCTTGCTTTCAGAGAGTAATGCGCTCGTCCGGTTTTCAGATTCAAAAATCGAGTGAATAACGGGATCACGATCCCAGCGGGCCGGATCGAGTACCACGGGACCGGGAATCAAATCGATCAACTTGCCCAAATAACGATTGGTACGGTGAATCAAGGGGGTCAATTCGCTCCGATAGCTTGCCAGATAGGGAATTTTGTTTCCGAATGTTTCGATCATGCGATCGATTACCGTTAAACTCTCCGTCGCTATCCGCCCCCGGCGTTTTTTCAGCGCGCTTTTGTAGAGAAGGTGTTGGCGTATGGGATTGGAAAAGTTCATGTGTGAACCCACCTCCTAAATAGAGCTTTAGAAAGTTATATAGATTTCAATGTGATATGTCGTTAGGCAACCGCTTTTCGTCCAGCATGCGATCGAGGACCAGCGCGGCATATTCTGGCGAGGCGTCCATCAGGTCACCCATCACGTAGACCACCGGGTGGGGACGCTCCGCCCTGGGCCACGTTGTACGCCGTTTCCATCTCCTGATAGGCTTCCTGGGTGGCCGCCGCTTGCCGGTAGCGGGTCTTATAACGTTCGTATGTCGGAACAACACGTGGCATCCGGATTTTTGTGGATATGGTATTGAAAATGAAGTGCGTTTTAGAAAAATTATCACATATTATGCGGCGTTGCCAAGGCCACATCCGGAGCCGGAAAGAAAAAAGGCGGCACCCCTTTGAGGCATCCGCCTTTTCAAAACCGTTTTGTGAAACCGGCCGCTCGTCGATCAGCCGACGAGATACTTTTCAATCTGCTTATAGCTGTAATCGACATTGCTTTTGAAATTGTCGCAGGCGGCATTAAAAGATTTATCCCAATTTTCGATAAATTGGCGGCTTTCCGGCGGCAACCCAGTGGCCTGATCCAGGGCGGCGCTGGCAATGCGTTCGAACTGACCCTGGAACAGGGCCAAGGCCTGGAAAAAATTGTTAAATACAGTATGGTTAAATTCGACCATCTGCTTGAATATTTGTTTTTGATCCATAGTGGCCTTCTCCTGAACGGTTATAAGGGTTATTTGGCGGTTGGGCCGGTTTTGGGGGCGGGCGCGGCCTTTTTCTTCGCAACGACCGGTTTGGGGGATTGGGCCGGTGCCGCTGCGGGCTCTTTGCCAAGGTGTTTTTCCAGGTTGGCAAAGCCGTTTTCTACGTAAGTATGAAAGCGTTTGAACTCTTCCTGGCAGGCATATGCCCAGCCTTTTACCGCTTTACGACCCTCTTCCGGCATCGCCAGGTCGGTCTGGCGCATCATCGCTTCCATCGCCGAGATAAACTGGTCCTGGATCATTTCCACGGCACTGCACCAATTGGCAAAAGCGGCTTTCTGGAAATCAACAGCCTGTCTCGCGATTTGGTCGGGTTTCATTGAGATTCACCTTCCTCCTTTGATTTTGCATGGCAGCAATTAATAAATTGTCTATTTTAGTCTTTAATCATAGCCAAATTTGCCAATCTGTCAATGCAAATTTGTGCGATGCACAAATTTGCATATTGAAGAGGTAAGGCGACGGGCCGAGAAAACGGGTTGGAAGCGGAAGACGCGCATGACGGGGATGGTTACGATTCCTTTTTGTGCATGGCGACCCTTTTTTTTCATGATGTTGCGCGGAAAATGCTAAACTGGGTACAGGAAAACTTTGCCGTGGTCACCATCTACGGTCACTTTCATACCGTCTTGCACGATGTGCAGAACACCCGGCACGTTTACCACCGCGGGAATGCCATATTCCCTGGCGACAATGGCGCCATGGGAAAGGAACCCCCCGGTTTCCATGATCAGAGCTCCCGCCTGTAGGAACAGCGGCGTCCAGCCGGGATCGGTGGAAGGCGCCACCAAAATTTCTCCCGGTTGCAATTTGCGTCCTTCCTCAGGATGGTTGATCACTCGTGCCGTGCCGGTGGCTTTCCCGCCAGCCACGGCTACGCCCGCCAGATGATCGCCCTTGACCGGAGCGGCTTGGCAAGTGGTCTGCGGCTTGTCGCCGAAGATGACATCCGGCGCCGCCAGGGCTTCCATCGCTTGTCTGGTCGATTTCCTTGCAGCGATCAGCTCCCGTAAGCCCCGGCCGTTCCACTCTCTGGACAGCACGGCGACCAGTTCCGGCCAGGCGCAAAAATAAATGTCGGTCTGTTCCTTGAGCAAATCGCGGTTATGCAGGCGGCATCCCAGCTCCTGGGCGAGCATCCTGTATGCCTGAACGACCCAGGCCAGCACGGATTTGGTCTGTTCCCGTATCGCCGCGCCGGTCTGGGCGCTTTTCACCAGTTTCCTGATCGCGGCATGTTGGCGGGCCGGAACTTTTTCCTCAATTTGCCGCCAGGCTTGCCGGTATTTTTTCCGCTGTCCTTCCCTGAAGGCCTGCAGGTCGGCGGTATGCAGATTCGCTTTGATGATTTCCAATAGATAGCGCTGATCTTCGTTCCACCTGGGATTGATGATGTCAAGCTCGTAGACCGCCCGGTGGCCGTAGGCTTCCAGGAAATCCTGGAATGCGTTTTTGAAGGGGGATCCTTCCGGGAGCCGGTCCCGCCAGGTATTCGGTGTGAAGGGCGATGCGCCGAAAAAGCGGACGGCATCCTTGTCCTTCCGGGCGATGCCGGCCAGTTCCACCAGGCGGTATCCATGATCGGCGCTGGTGATGGCCGCCTCCCCACCGATCATCAAGCCGTTGACCACCGCGAGCGGCCGGTCGGGGAAATAGGGGAGAAGCTTTCTGATCAGCATCACCACCGGCATGGAGCCGGTGGCACTCAGAAAGGAAAATTCCCGCGTGTAGTCCCTGGTGATCACGCCGAGGTCAGCAAACCCGTCAATGAGCTCATCGTCGCGGCGGTTGGCGAAATCCCGGGATATTACCTTTGTCACCGCTTCCAGAACGCGGTCGTGGATTCCTGGGGCTTTCTTGCGGAAGGCGGCAACGGCGGCAAATGAGCGCAGGCCTCGCCCCATCCGTTTCATCCCGGTTACGCCCCGGAACGGCTTTGGATTTTCAATCTTGATTTCCGGCTGATGCCCTCCCCAGAAGATGTTGGTATCGCGCGGCAGCCCTCCCATGGCGTCGAAATAGGCCCATTGCAGGGCCGACAGGTTACAATAAAGGCGTCCCTGGAAAAAGCGGGAAAACCGTAATCCCACCGGCAGCCGGTAACCGGTTTCCTCGAAGGAGGCGGTAAGGATTGCATTGATGGTGTCTTGCATGAAACGGCGGAAGATCGGCGACAACACCATCGGCACCGCGTCCCGGTAATTGCCGTTGGACCAGATATCCGGCTGATTTTGCAGGGCCGGGAAGGTGCGGCGGGGCAAGGCGGTAACCGGTCGGGCCTGCACCAGGACAAAATCCCGGCCGTCAAAGATCCATTCCACGTCCTGATGCCGCCATCCTTCGCCCAAAGTTTCGATGACTCGCTGGAGGAGCAAGCCCAGCCGCGTCATTTGCCCGTCGGTCAGCACCTGCCGGGCCGAAGCGTCTTTTTGCGAAACCAATTCCGTGCCGCCGATCTTGCACGGCCGCGTAAAGCGCTGCTTCTTCCCGATCTTTTTCGAGATTACCTGCGGCCAGGGGTGCCAGACGTTGCTGTCCAGATAATAGGTGTCGGGATCCACTGCGCCGCTCACGATCGATTCGCCCAGGCCGAAATTGGCGTTTATCACCAAAACGTCGCGGCGGCCTGTCTGCGGATCGCAGGTAAAACCGACACCAGCGGCATGGGCTGCCACCATCTCCATGATGACGATGGCCATTACGGCCTGCACGTTTGCGATATTCATTTTCCAGCGGTAGGCCACGGCCTGCGGCGTCCACAGGGAGGCATAGCAGGCTTTCACCGCCTGAAGGACGTTATCCGGTCCGCTGACCTGTAAATAGGAAGCATGGATCCCGGCGAACGATGCCTGCTGGGAGTCTTCGGCGATTGCCGATGAGCGTACCGCGAGCGGTTTTTCCATAAGGCCCAGAGCCTGCAGTTCGGAGGCCAACGCACTGGCAAGCGGGGGTGGAATGGCCCCGTTAACGATTTCTTCGCGCAATTCGGCGAGTCGGCCGTTAGCCTCGGTCCCGGTGAAGCTTTTGTTGGAAATCGATCGAGTTGCCTTTTTTATTGACACCTGCAGGTCGTTGTATCGCAGGAACGCCACATAGGCCTGGGCGGTGAGAACTCTTCCCGAGGGAATCCGGAAGCCATAGCGGGCCAGGCGAGAGAGATTCCATCCCTTTCCACCGGCCGCGTCAGTGCCGGCGTGAAACGCTTCATCCCAGGTCATCAGGTATTTTGTCGGATGGTCCTCCATGTGGCTCACCTCTTTTTTCCTGTCGCGCCGTAGAGAAACAGGTCCACGGTTCGGGCTATCTCCCTGCGCAGCTTGAAACTTTCCCTGTCCCTCAACCAGTCCATGACGATGGAACCGCGCAACACGTCGATTTGCAGTAACAGGAGCTTTATGGGGATGTCCGTTCTGATCTCCCCCGCCTTCTGTCCCCGGCGGAGGATCTCTGCCATCAGACCCTGGGTGCCCGTTTCCTCGTTTTCGCTGCCATCGCCGTGCCACATGTTTTTCATGCGGTATCCAAGACATATGCGGGCAAGTTCCGGATTGGTCTCCACCCATGCATAGGCCTTGTCGAGGGCAGCCAGCAGGCGGGAGGCGGTGTCGGGGTGCCGATCCAGGATTTGCCGATTGGCCTTTGCCAGCGCCATGGATTGGTCGCGAACATAGGCGTCGGCAATCGCCTCCTTCACCGAGAAGTGGTTATAGAGGGTTTTTCTGGCGATGTCGGCTTCGGTGGCAATCTGGTCCATTGTCGTTGCCTGAAACCCCTGGTGCTGGAAAAGCTCTACAGCAATGCGGATGATATGATCTCTTGTCTGTTGCTTTCGTTTTTCGGTGCGGTTTGCCGGTGGCATTTTTCTTTCTCCCTTCCGGGCTGTTTCTGGGCGCAGTAAGGCACATGACGGTTGTTGGTAACATGGTACAATATTGCACAAAATATATAATTACACAATGTATAATTATGTCTAATGCCGCTTTTCTGCCGAATCGTGAAAATGCCACGAGCGTTATGAAAATACTGTTTTCGAGGATAAATTTAGAATGCGGTGAGGTCCTGCGGGGGGATCAAATTAACCGAATGAATTCAAATGCGCAGTGCAGAAAAATAGGGGTAAAAAGGGGCTATCCCTTTTTGTGCATGGCGACCATTTTTTTCCCATGATGTTGCGCGTAGAATGCCAGACTGGGTACTTGAAGGATATATGCCAGAATCAAGAGGAGAATCATCAACGTTGCAGAATCCAATGGAAAAGTGCTCAGCACAAGCGCCAGGGAGATATTGATGTGCCGCGCCACGGAAGTATAGACAATGACCACGGCCTTTTCGCCGGCGAGTGCACCGCCGCGAATCAGTAAAAGGCTCCACCCAACACTGAATCCGTACATCAGCAGATAATACAGCGCCACGGGGACGATGATGATCCATACGATTTCCATATTGTTCAACAATACGGCGTTGCGTTTCAGCGACATGACCAAAAAAAGCAGGATCAACACACCCACGCCTGAAATGCCGCCGAGTTGTGGTTTAATATGGTTTTGATACGTTTTCTCTCCCTTAAACCGAATAAGGATCCGTCGGGTGATATCACCCAAAATCAGCGGGGTTAAAAAAACAAGCAGGATATTTTTGATAATGGCGAATTTATTCACGGGGATGGCGTCGCCCATGAGTACCGGAAAGATAAAGGGCAGTCCGATAAATGCGGAAAAGAGGAGGTTGGCAGGGATCAAGTATAAAGCCGTGGCCATCCTGGCCCCGGAAAACGCCGTCCACGCGGCGCTCATGGCACTGGTGGGCAATAGGGCGACAAGGCACAATGCGGCAGAAAGCTCGGGCCGTCCTTTGAAGAAAACCCCAATCAGGCCCCAGGCGATTAAAGGAGAAATGACGAAATTGAGGAGCAGCGAACAGAATATCGGCCGGGGTTCTTTAAAATGCGCAAACAGTTCGTCAAAACGTGTATTGATCATTACCGGATAAATCACTAAAAAGATGACAATCCCAACAAGCAGCGACTTCGGTAGGACAAAACCGCCCAGAATTTTTAAATTCAACAGTCCAAGAAGAATAACCGCAACCATCAACCAGTGAAGATTTTTGCGGACAAACGCAAGAACGGCTACCATTGAGAATCCCTCCTTTTATGACCACAGGTAGCAGCAACTCAAGAGAGGGTAAAGAAAATTCTGGTGAAAAAAGGTTGACGGATTCGTCGTAAATGCCACTTTTTACGCGTTCATCATTACAAAGGAGGTGCCATGGACACAGCACAAGAGAAAACCGTAAAAAATTTCTGGATAGGTACGATAAAACCCGCTTTCCTGTCGGCAATCCCGGGTTCGGATATTCCTGCCACGTTGGACATTCAAGCAGGCGGTATAGACGGATACGGCGGACCTGGAATCCTGTGTATCTACTCAGGGATTGTCGACACAAACGACAGGGTTTTCATTGCTTATGCGCTTGCTCACGAAACTGGACATTGCGCTGTGCCAACAATATGCAAAGCAATTGGGATCCCTGCGCCTCAAACGGTAAACCAGACCGATTTCCGCAAGCATGAAGTGCTGGCCGATCTCACGGGAATGTGGGTACTTTTTCAGTGCTGCCCAGGTTTGTACAGTCAAGTCATCAGTCACCGAAATACAATCGCGATGACATTGGGTGCAGCAGACTTCCAACATCCTAGTGGCCAAAAGCGTATGCAGATCATCGACGATTTAGATAAACAGTTACGACCAAACGGCCTCAAGCGCATATTCACCAAGCGGAAGAGTTCGCATTCATATATGGTCGGCATGCTGGAAAGCATCTTGAACGGTCAAGTTGATCTGAACTAATTCGATTAAAAACAAGGGGCAGGGCGATTCGCCCTGCCCTTTGGGTGGTCAATTGTATGGTCTCTTCTTACTTCTCGGCGGCCGGCTTGCCCGGGGCAGGCTGGTCCTCTTGGGGAAACCGTTTTTCCAGGCTGGCAAAACCGGCCTCCACATAGGACTTAAAGCGATCGCGCTCTTCCTGGCAGGTATTGATCCAGCTCGTCATCGCTTTACGACCCTCTTCCGGCAGCAGGTTGGCCCGGCTCATCATTGCCTTCGTGGATGAGGCCGCCTGGTTCTGAACCATAGCGACAAAATCATACGCGTTGGTAAAAGCGATTTTTTGTAAATCAAGCATCTGTCTCGCGATTTGGCTGTGCTCCATCATTTTGTATCCCTCCCTTAAAAAATTAGTAAAAATGGATAGATAATGATTGGCTCGTTCGTTTGGACGTGTTCTGGTGGCTGGCCTTTGTGCTCATTTAAGGGTCGAATGTTAGTGCTTGATGATGATTGAAAAAAATCGCCAAGGCATGTGCCGTTTTACCTCATAGAAAGGATTTTTTTTGCAGCTTGACAGGGCGGGCAACCTATGTTGTGAGAGGATCTCGATGAGCCTATTTTCTGAATCCATTTGGGAAAGGGGTGGCGTGCGGAACGTCGGGGAGCTGATCGTTGCCCGGGCAACCGCCGACCCAGACCGGGAGTACCTGGTATTTCAGGACCGACGCTTCAGCCTTGCCGACATGGAGCGACGCTCCTGGCAGGTGGGCCATGGTTTTTCCACCTGCGGGCTGAAAAAGGGCGATTCGGTGGCCGTCCTGATGGGCAACCGCCCGGAATTCATCTTTGTCTGGTGGGCCCTGCTGCGGATCGGCGCGGTCATGGTGCCCATCAACCCGAGCCTTGGGACAGATGAAAGCGCCTATATCGTCCACCACTGCCAGGCCAGGGCCGTGGTTTTCGATACCGCCGTTGTGCCGGAGCACATCGCCCTGCAGGAAAAATGCCCTGGTGTGGACTCGTGGATCAGCCTCGATGACAATGCCACTGGTCCGACGATTGCCGCCTTCTTTGATCTTGCCGATGACCTGCCGGACGTGGATGTGCCGATTTCTCCGGCGGACATGGCCCTTGTCCTGTATACCTCCGGGACCACCGGGTTTCCCAAGGGCGTCATCCATACCCACGGCGATTACCTGCTCACCGCCGAAAGCTTCGCCCGCACCGTCGGTCTCACCCCGGACGATCGCCTGATGACGGCCAACCCGCTGTTTCATGTCAACGCCCAGTTTTACTCCTGCATGGGGACGCTTTTTGCCGGCGCCACCTTCATCCTGGAAGAGCGCTTCAGCGCCTCCCGGTGGTGGTCCTGGACGCGGCACTACCGGGCCAACAAGGTGGTGTTACTGCTCGCCTTGACCACGATTTTGTTCAACCGCCCACCGATGCCCGACGATGCGGACCATCCCGTCGAATGGGTCGTGGCCGGCGGGGTCCCGCCGGGATGTTGCGCGGCTTTCCAGACGCGGTTCGGGGTCCGGCTGCAGACGCTTTACAGCCTGACCGAAGCACCGCTGGCGATCATGAGCCGCCGGACGCGCTGTCGGGAGAGCCGGGTCGGCCTGCCGATGCTCGTCGGCGGCGAAGGGCGCAACGCGGTTCGGATCGTTGGCGAGCGTCTCGAGGAACTTCCCCGAGGAGCCGTCGGCGAGATCGTCATCCGCAATCCAGCCGTGATGAAAGGCTACCTGGATGATCCGGGCGCGACCGCGGAGGCGGTGGTGGACGGCTGGCTGCGCACCGGCGACCGCGGGATGATGGATGACGACGGCTGGATCCGATTTCTGGGGCGGGCCAAGGACGTCATCCGCAAGAAGGGGGAGAATATCAGCGCTGTCCAGGTGGAGCAGGTCCTCACCCGCCATTCACGCGTGGCGGAAGCCGCGGTGATCGGTGTTCGCCCGGCCGATGCCGCCGGTGAGGAAGAGGTCATGGCCTTTGTCGTTCCGGACGGGGAGCGGCCCATCGCCTGGTCCGACCTCATCGCCCATTGCCAAGACCAGATGGCGGCCTTCAAGGTGCCCCGCTTCTGGAAACTGCTTCCGCAACTCCCCAAAAACGCCATGGACCGGGTCGTTAAAAAACGGCTTGGCGAGGATGGCCCGCCCGAGCGGTCGCCGGGCGTCTTCGATCGACAGGAGACGTGATCATGCGGATGGAGACACGTGCCGTCGTGGCGACGGGCCCTGGCGAATTGGAGCTGCGCCGGTATCCCTTGCCGGAAATCGGTGACGAGGACGGCATCCTGAAGATTGAGCTGGCCGGTGTGTGCGGTTCCGATCCGGGCATCTTCAATGGCAAGACCGCCCGTGCCCCGCGTCCTTGGCCGATCATCCTCGGGCACGAGATCGTGGGGCGGATCCACCGAATGGGGGCCGCCGCGCAAAAGCGCCACGGGGTACGCGAGGGCGACCGCGTCATCATCGAATACGCCTTTGGCTGCGGGATGTGCCATCCTGCCGGCAGGGGCGCTATACCCTTTGTGAACGTTATTACAATTACGGGTCGATGATCTCCTGCGCCGATCCGCCCCATCTTTTCGGCGCCTATGCCGACTACCTCTACATCCATCCCCGGGCCATGGTGCACAAGATCGGCGAGGCCATCTCTCCCGAAGAGGGCGTGCTGATCAGTGCCGTGGTTGGCAACGGGGTGCGCTGGCTGCGGCATATCGGCGGGGTTACCATCGGCCAGCCGGTGGCCATCGTCGGTCCGGGCCAGCAGGG
>NZ_BBCC01000205.1 GCF_001311845.1 Desulfosarcina cetonica JCM 12296
GCTGCGGGAACCGCCATGGCCCTGGCCGGTCCCTATCTGATGGGGGCGGCCGTCGACGCCCTGGTCGGCCGGAACCTGCCCAAACTGCTGCGCATGGCGCTGTTCATGCTGGGCGCCTATGCGCTTGCCTCGATCGCCCAACTGGTTCAGGGCGTCCTGATCACCGGCATCTCCCAAAAGGCCATGCGCACCCTGCGCGCCGAGCTCTTCGCCCACATCCAGACCCTGCCCCTCAGTTTCTTCGACACCGGCAACCAGGGAGACCTGATGAGCCGGCTGACCAATGACATGGATGCCATCAGCAGGTCCTGACCAACAACGCCGCCCAATTGTTCACCGGGCTTTTGACCGTTGCCGGCATCCTGGCGATCATTTTTCTGCTCAGTCCCTGGCTGGCCCTGGGGTCGATGTTGGCCTTCGTGCTGATGCTCGGGCTGGTCGGTACGGTGGGACGTCGGACGCGGTCGGTCTTCCGCGAATACCAAAAGCGCCTGGGAGCACTCAACGCCGTGCTCGAAGAGACCTACAGCGGCCAACGGGTGGTCCTGGCTTTCGGTCAGGAGCAGCGGGTGCTGACGGATTTCGACCAAGCCAATGCGGCGGTGCGCGCGACCGGCGTGAAAGCCATGACCCTGGCGCTTCTGGTGATGCCCATGATGGGCATCCTCTCCAACCTCAACGTGGCCATCATCTGCGGGCTGGGCGGCTGGCTGGCGATTCACGGCCGGGTGACCATCGGAACCATCGCGGCCTTCATCACCTATTCGCGCCGCTTCGCCGAACCCTTGCGCCAACTGGGCAACCTGTACAATCAGGTCCAGGCGGCCCTAGCCGGGGCCGAGCGCATCTTCGACCTGCTGGACACCCACCCCGACCGGCTCGATCCGGCCGACGCCGTCCAATTGCCCCGGGTCCGGGGAGAGGTGCGTTTCGAGGGAGTCACCTTTGCCTATGTGCCCGGCACCCCCGTGCTGAACGATGTTTCCATCCATGCCCGTCCCGGCCAACGGATCGCCCTGGTCGGCCATACCGGGGCGGGAAAAACCACCCTGGTCAATCTGCTGTCGCGGTTCTACGATCCGATGGGGGCACGATCCGCATCGATGGCATCGACATCCGATCGGTCAATCGGGACAGCCTACGCAGCCAACTCGGGGTAGTCCTGCAGCAAGCGTTCCTTTTCAGCGAATCGGTGATGGCCAACATCCGTTACGGCCGGCTCGACGCCAGTGACGCCGAGGTCATGCGGGCCGCCGAGCTGGCCCACGCGGACGGCTTCATCCGCCGCCTGCCAAGCGGCTACGACACGATTCTCGCCGAACGGGGTGCCAATCTCTCCGAGGGCCAACGTCAGCTGGTGACCATCGCCCGGGCCATTTTGGCCGATCCGGCCATCCTGATCCTCGACGAAGCCACCAGCTCGGTGGACACCCGCACCGAACTGGCCTTGCAGCAGGCCCTGCAGCAACTCATGGCCGGCCGTACCAGTTTCGTCATCGCCCACCGCCTGTCGACCATCATCCATGCCGACCGGATCGTCGTCATCGACCAGGGACGGGTCGTCGAACAGGGTACCCACGCCGAGCTGCTGGATCGCCAGGGCGTCTACCACCGCATTTATCACAGCCAGTATCGCGGGGATCAGATTCCAAGATTGCAAGCATCGTTAACTGAATTCCCCTTACCCCGGCCATCAACCCCGCATGAAACTGACCCAAAGATCGACATCACCGACGAAAAGCACCGTCCGCCCTCGGCGAGTTCCCTGTCAACGCGCAACCATCGATCGGAAGCGCCCATGTCCACCCCTGAAAAGCAATCCACCCTCGAACGATCGGCCGTTTTCGTGTCCACCCTCACCTCGTTCATGGGACCGTTCATGATCTCTTCGGTCAATGTCGCCCTGCCGGCCATCCAGCAGGACCTGGGCATGAACGCCATCCAGTTGAGCTGGGTGGCCACGGCTTATCTTCTGGCCATGGCCGTCGGCCTGGTCCCGGCAGGCAAGATCGCCGATATTCACGGCCGCAAGAAGATCTTCAGCGCCGGCCTGTTGATCTACACCGCAGGATCAACCATCGCCGGTTTTGCCGGCTCGACGGCCGGGTTCATCGCTCTGCGGGTGTTCCAGGGGTTGGGTGCGGGCATGTTCGTGACCACCGGCATGGCCATCCTGACATCGGTTTTCCCACCGCAAAAAAGGGGCCGGGCCATTGGCCTGTATGTCGCGGCAGTTTATGTGGGACTTTCGGTGGGGCCTTTTCTGGGGGGTTTTCTCACCGAGCAGTTGGGCTGGCGCAGCATTTTTTGGGTGATGCTGCCGCTGGGGGCCGGCTCTATTCTGGTGACGCACATGTTTCTTAAAGGCGAATGGAAGGATGAACGCAGCCATCACCTGGACATCGTCGGTTGTCTGATCTATGCCGTAGCGATCCTGGCGTTGGTGTACGGGGCATCGCTGCTGCCCGCGCGAACGGGCGGGATCCTGGCTTCAGCCGGCATTCTGGGTTGGTGATCTTCTTCTGGCAGCAGAAACGCAGCGCCGATCCGGTTTTCGAGGTATCCTTGTTCCTGAAGAACAAGACCTTCACCTTCTCCAGCCTGGCAGCCCTGCTCAACTACTCCGCCACCTTCGCCCTGACTTTCATGATGAGCCTTTACCTGCAGTATATCAAGGGCATGACGCCCCAGGCCGCCGGCACGATCCTCATGGCCCAGCCGGTGGTCATGGCAATCTTCTCGCCAATGGCCGGACGGCTTTCGGACCGCATCCAACCGCGCATTCTGGCCAGCTGGGGAATGGCCCTGACCGTGGCCGGCATGGTGGTCTTCTCCCGGCTGCACACGGCGTCCACCATCAACGGTATCGTCGCCAACCTCGTGCTGCTCGGCTTCGGATTCGCCCTTTTCTCCTCACCGAACATGAGCGCCATCATGGGTGCCGTGGAGCGGAAGGATTACGGCATCGCCTCGGGTACCGTGGCGACCATGCGCCTGATGGGTCAGATGACCAGCATGGCCATGGCCACCGTGGTGCTGAGCCTGCTGATCGGTCAGCGGGCCATCGCCCCCGACACCTACGGCCAATTTCTATCCAGTGTCCGCGTGGTGTTCACGATTTCAGCCGGGCTGTGCGCCATCGGCATTTTCTTCTCCATGTTCCGGGGGCGACTGCGCCGGTAGAACTACTCGTCTTCGGGTGTCGCTGTTTCCTTGGGTGCGGGCGGAACGTCGGCGGTCTGTTGCAAGGCCTGGGTAAGGCCGTTGATATCGCCGGCCTTGAGACCGATTTCGCTCATCAGCATATCCACCAGGGGGGCCTGCCCGCGGTAACGCAGGGCGCTGTTGACCACCTGGTCGGCCAGGTTCGTACCGCTTGCGGATGACGGCTCGGCCCCATCGCCCTTGCCGCCAAACCCATCCAACTGGAAAATTTTGATTCCGTCGATATGCTCGATGGGCTTGACGCTTTCGCGGATGATGGCGGGCAGATACTTGATCAAGGCAAGGCGCACCTGCATGGCGACCTGCTCACCGGACAGGGTGTTGTCCGCCTCGTTGATGGCCCGCTTGCCGGCGGCTTCGACGGCATACCGTTTTTCGGCGGCCTCGGCATGCAGGACCTCCGAATCGGCTTCACCCTGGGCCTGGATGCGGACCTTTTCGGCGGCCGCGTTGGCCATGGTGCGCACGGCTTCGGCCTTGTCCAGGGCCGACATCTTTTCGGCCTCGGCGGCCACCCGGATCTTGATCGCCTCGCGTTCGGCGGCCTGGGAAGCCTCGACCAGTTCCACGGCCTTGGCGCGTTCGGCTTTCTGGGTTTCGCGCACCGTTACCACGGCTTCCTCTTCCCTGACGGCCGTCGAGCGGGCACGGTCGGCTCGGCCTGGGCCTCGGATTGGGCCTTGGATTTCTCGGCAATGGCGATGGCGCGATCCTGCTCGGCCAGTTCGATGGTCTTGCGGCGCTCGATCTCGGCGGTTTCAACGGATTTCTCCCTGGCGATATCCCGCTCCTTGAGCTGCCGATCCTTTTCGATGCGGCCTTCCTCGACGGCCCGATCGGCTTCGATGTTAGCCATGTCGACCTGCTGCTTGGCCTCGATTTCGGCTTGCTGGGCTCCCTGGTCTTTTCGGCCTGCTCGCGCTTGATTTCCGCCGCCTGGGCCGCCCGCCGGATTTCCACCTCGCGCTCCTGCTCCAGACGCGCGTACTCCTGCTCCCTGGAGATGTCGTACTTCTTGCGCTGGGCCTCGAGGTTCTTGTTGGCGATGGCTACCTCGGTATCCTGCTCGATGTCGTTACGCTTCTTGCGGCGCTCCTCGATGGCCTCGGTGAGTTTGGTGAGGCCTTCGGCATCAAAGGCGTTGTCCGGGTTGAAGTACTCCTTGCCCGTCTGATCCAGTCCGGTCAGGGAGACCGATTCCAGTTCCAAGCCGTTTTTGAGCAGGTCCTCGGAGACCACCTGCTGGACCTTCTGAACGAAATCGACGCGCTGTTCATGCAGCTCTTCCATGGCCATCTCCGCCGCCACGGCGCGCAGGGCGTCGACGAACTTGCCTTCCACCAAAGCCTTGAGCTCATCGGGATTCATGGTCTTGAGGCCCAGGGTCTGGGCGGCGTTGGCAATGGCATCCTGGGTGGGTTTCACGCGCACGTAGAATTCGGCCATGACGTCCACGCGCATGCGGTCACGGGTGATCAGGGCCTGCTGGTTAGCCCGTTGGACCTCCAGCCGCAGGGTGTTCATGTTGACCGGGATGGTGTCGTGCAGCACCGGCAGCACCAGGGCCCCGCCGTTGAGAATCACCTTCTGCCCGCCAAAGCCGGTGCGCACGAAGGAGACCTCCTTGGTGGCGCGGCGGTACAACCGGGCCAGAATCATGCCGATGACGACCATGGCGACCAAAATCACGCCGGCGACGACAAAGATGTTCATCAGGTTGAACATATTGAAAAAATATCCCATGGTGAGGATCTCCTTCTTGTTTGTCCTTATGATGGATGCGGATTGTTGGAATCAGGATTGTCCGTTCGCGCCCCCAACACGGCTGACGGGTTGCGGATGGCCGTGAAGGTGGCCCCCTGTTGGCTGACCAGAAGAACTGCCGTCCCCTGCGGAAACACGTCGTCCTCCTGATCGGGAGCGATCATGACGTAATGGGCCTGGCCGTAATGGTCGATCACCTTGCCCTGGGCCGGACTGCCGGCCCTGGCGTTTCCGGTGGTAATCACGGCCACGCGCCCGATGAAGCTCTGCTCGGTGACTGCTTCGGTCTCATCCTTGGGCATGATGCGGCCCAGAATCCCACCGAAAAAGCGCACCAGGGGCAGCGAGAGAACAAAGGCCCCGCCCATGGCCGGCAGGCGGGGCAGGAAATTTCCGATCGTCCGTACGGCCAGGGACTGAATGCCGAAACCGATCAGGCCGAAGGCAGTCAAAAAATCACCAGCAGCACCAGTACCGGCACCTGGCCGATGCGCAGCCAGCTGAGCATGCGCGTCAGGGGGCTGGCCGTGTGGATGTCGGGGCCATCGATGTCGGTATCCAGATCGACGTCCATGTCCAGGTCGACTTCCGGCATCAACGAATCGAGAATGCCGGAAAGCCCCATGCCCAGGATGGTCGTCACGCCCTCCATCAGCGCGATCAACAGCATGAGGGCCAGGGCGACGGCAAAGGGCAGGTTCTGATTCGCCAGGATGAATGCGATCATTTAGTCGGTTTCCCGTTTGTTTTTGATGGCCGCCAGGCGTTCCTGGATTCTGTTCTTGTGGGCCATGGTTTCGAGCTCCGCCAGCCGGACCGCCGTTTGCCGCTCACCCACGTCGGCACCGGCCGGCAATCCCGTGGCTTTTTCCATGATGCGGTTGAAAGCCGACTCGGCGCTTCTCACCCGGTGATCCACGTCGGCATCGGAAGCCGATGCGGCTGCGACATCACCGGCCTGGCCGGCCACCTTCGCATCGGCGCGGCTCTGCCGGTAGTCGCGCAAAGCCTCCTGCATCTGGCGTTTTTTGGCCAAAAGCGCCTGAACATAGCCTTCGAGTTCTTTTTCCTGGTCGCCGCAGTCCTTGATCGTGGCTTCGAGCACCGGTATCTGGGCTTCGATATCCAGTTGCCGGGCAACCGCCGCCTCGGCCAGGTCCTCGCGACCCTTTTCAAGGGCCAGTTCTATCTTATCGGACAATGCTTCATGATCTTTATTCTCGGCCATGAGCCGGCTGTTGGCCATGTGTTTGGCTGCGATCGTGCGGCCCAGCTCGGCACGCACATCATCGATGGCCGCATCGATTTCACGGATGGCTTCGGCCATCACGGTTTCCGGCGCCGCGCTTTCGATTTGATCGATGATGGAATTGAAACTGCCGCTGATGATCCGGCCGATCCGGCTGATCAAACGCTCTTTCATGGTCATTTCCTTTCGCTGTTTTCTATGATGATCCGACTCAGTTCGAGCACCGGGCCGATCTTGGCTTTCATGATGGCTGGATCATAGCAGGCGCACTGATCGGTAATGGAAAGTTGCAGGACGGCGGTCATGAGCCGGATCAACCGGTCGACCACGCCGCTTTCCAGCTGGCGCAGGTGTTCAACACGGTGCTCGTCATCGGCAGTGGAGAAGGAGGAGATCAGGAAGGCCAGGGCATCGGGTATCCATTCGCTGAATCGACTCATTACCTCGGAATGGACCTGATTTTCAACCTCGGTGTTGCGCATCAACCGCAATACCGGCTGGACCATGTCCTGAACCGCCTGCAGGCTGCCGGCGTAATCCGCCGTATGTTGGGACCGTTGCCTGGCCTCGGCGATGATCGCCCTCAGCTTGTCGCTGGGCGTCTTTGCATCACCCATGGCCAGACCGCTGAGAAACGCCGCATCTTCATCGGAGATGCGGGCGCTGATGGTGACTTGTTTGGAAGGCATAATATGCTCCTTCGGCCGGTTTGGGGGTTAAGTTGAACGGAAAATGCAACTATTTTTGACGGATTCGTAACAAGCCCGATATCGGCGTTACGCTTCATCCTTCGTCACTGCGGAGTACGCTAAGTACGCCTCATTCCTCAGGATTCGCAAGCCTTGATCTCGGGCTTGTTACGAATCCGTCGGAAATGCGACTTTTTACGAGTGCATCATTTTTCATCGATCATTCAACCCAAATTTATGCGATTGAAAACTTTTGTCAACGCATAATTTAATTATGCATGCATTTGTATACATAATGAGAGCGATGGATCAGGGAGCGGCCCTGTGGGACGGCCGATGATGATTAACCGGCAGAAACGTTTGCGCCAGGAAGGATCGACCGCTAAGGATCGATCGCTGCGGGGGTGTCGAAAGGGTTTCCCACCAGCGGCATGCCCGCCATCAGGCAGATCAGGCCGAAGGGCGGATAGCCACCATAACCCAAAACGGGCATGGCGAAGAGATGGAAACGCTGAACAAAGGGGATGCTGTAGGTCCATCGCGCCAGACTGTGGATGTTCCACATCTCCCAAAAGAATCCGCAGATCAAGGCGGCCAGGGCCGGCACCACCAGGGAACGAAAGTCGCCTTGGCAAAGGGGGCGCAATAGGGTGGGCCGACCGCTCAAGGCCTGCAGGGAAAGGGCGATCAATAGCGGCGAAAGCCATACCAGAGCAAAGAGGAAATCCGGATAGATGCCGATCAGGGCCAAACCGACGGCGCTGACCACGAGGGTGAAACAGGCAGTCGCCTTTGTGGTGGGCATCCGGACGGGCCGGCAGCGGGTCAGGCCGGCGTCCAGGGCGGGAAACGTGCCCAGCCATTCGATCATGCTGAGCACGCCGGGCAGCACCGTCGCAAAGGCCAGGCTGGAAAAGTAGCTGTACTCGCCCGGCCCCATGCCCTCGATACCGGTGTAATACCAATTCTGCACAAATCGATTGAGGTATTCAAAGAACCACCAGAATGCTGTGCTGGCCGGAAAGAGGCCCAAAAATCCCAAGGGCTGTCGCGTGATCAAACAGGAGCCTTTACGTTTTTCGGTCCAGGCATTGATGGTCAGGATGAAACCCGCCCAAATGGGCAGAAAGGTGTGTGGCTGGAACAGCCAGAACCAGTCGAATCGCTGCCAGGCCAGAAGCCAGGCGCAGAAACACAGCCCTCCACCGGCCCAGCCCCACCAGGGGAAGCGTCCCTTGGCGGGTTTGGCAAGGCCAACGGGCCGATGCCGGACCCGATGCCGGACGCCGCAGCGGATGGCGACCAACAGCCCCGTCGCCATCAGAAAATCGGCCACGCCAAAAAAGATAAACCATGGCCATGAGAAACCGGCGTGCCGCACGAACCGGGTCACCGGCGGCATTTCCAGGTAAGGCCGCGGATCATGGCCAGCGGCAATGATGCCGATCAGGGGCAATCCCACCAGCATCGTCGCCAGCACCACACCCTGCCCAAGCACCGTCATTGCTGAGGAATCGCGCACATCCATGCGTTTTGACAATTACTACTTAATCCAGGAGATCACCGCCGTCCCGAGAATCAAGGCGATAATGCCCATCAGCCGGTAGCCTTGATCGTTCAGGTTGTCCAGCCAGCGCTGGCTGGTTTCAAACAGTCCGCCGGGGTTGAAGTAGAGCAGAACCCCTTTGAGGATACCGAGACAACCGATCACGCCGATGAATCCGGCGTGCATGGTCGATCCGGCGCCCAACAGCAGAAGCAGCCCCACCACAGCGGCGATCAGCGCCAGCCAGATGCGCGCCAGCCGGTTCAACAGACCTTTGAGATAAGCTTTGGTGTCGTCCGTATAGAGAATGGCAAACGCACCGACGGCAATCCATGCGAAACCCAGCAGATAAACCACGATTTTCATTCCATCAACCTCCTCTCCCATATGGTGTCCCTGTCAAATCACGGGAAAATGCTTATTATCATGGAATGGATCGGACGGGAACCCATCTTGAGACAACGCTTAAAATATGCTAATGGATATTCAACAAACAAAACGGGTAATTCGCTGGAATACGGCAAATGGACAAGATTCCCTACATCATTGTCGACAACCTGAAAATCCCCCCCTTGAGCGATCACCGCGGTCGGGAACGGCGACCCGGGACGAGGCGGGGCCCCAGGAAACACCCTTCGGGATTGTCGACCGGGTGACGCTCTCCCGTGAGGGACTGGAAAAATCCCGCCAGCAACAGGAACTCATGGAAGACGAGCCGCCGGCGCTGGATCATTCTTCGAAAACCAGAACGCCGCTTTTGACCTATTCCCCCAAAATGCCGCGATAGAAATTCCCCTATTTCTTGCAGTAAAAATGAAGATTGAACGGATCGTTGGGGATCGCCTCAACGGTTACCTGCCCGAACCCGGCCTGGGCGAGCATCGTTTCGGCCTGCTGGCGCCCCCACATCATCCCCAAACCGGCGCCACCGTCCACCAGGCCCACCGGCATGCAGTGCATCAGGCTGACCGTATACAAGAACGCCCCCATGGGGTGATCGCGATTGCCATCGATATCGCTGTCGGCGGCGATATCGATCATGGAAAACGCCCCGTCGGCCTTCAGGATTTCATAGATGCCCTGCAGCGCCTCAAGGGGCTGGGTCTGGTCATGGATGGCATCAAAGGCGGTCACATAGTCGAACCGTGCGGATAGATCGTTGGGGTGGCGCAATTCGGCCGCATCGCGTGATTCAAAAACGATGTTGTCCACGCCGGCTTCACGGGCATTGGCCCGGGCCGTTTCCAGGGCCTCGGCGCTGATATCGATACCGGTAAAATGGCTGGCCGGAAAGGCCTGGGCCATCAGAATCGTGGCCACCCCCTGGGCGCACCCCAGGTCGCATACCGCGATTCCCCGCTTCAGGGCCGCCACCAGCCGGCCTTGGTCCACCGACGGCAGAAAGACATCCACCAGTACCTGGCGGTGTTTGGCATCTCCCAGCTGCCCCATGAAATCATGAAAATCGGGATAGCCTCGTAGGGGACGCCTTCGCCGGTGCGAAACCCCTGAAAGATACGCTCCATGGCACAGGTCGTCAGCAAAGGGATCTCCTGGGTGTAAACGCCCAAATTGCCGCTGCCGGCCCGTCGGGCCAACAGATCGCCATGCTCCCTGGGCAGGAAAAAGCAGGGCGTGCCGTCTTCCCCGCGTACCAGGTCGACGATGCCGCCGCACACCATCACCCCCAGCCACTCGGTCACATACCGACCGTTAAGGTTGGCCTGGCGACTGATGGCCTCGGCACTCAAGGGCTTCTCCGCGGCATCCATGACATCGAAAAGCCCGGCCCGATACCCCAGGCCCATGGCCAGGTTGAGGGAACCAAAATTGAGAATATCCACCATCTTGTCGGCAAAGTTTTTTGCATGCGCATCATTTTGCATCGCTACACCTCTTTCACGCACTTCCCTATAATCCAGTTATCAGCTCTTGATGAACTCGTAAAAAGTCGCATTTCCGACGGATTCGTAAAAAGCCCGAGATCAAGGCTTGCGAATCCTTAAGGAATGAGGCGTACTTTTGCGTACGCCGCAGTGACGAAGGATGAAGCGTAACGCCGATATCGGGCTTTTTACGAATCCGTCAGCTCTTCAGGGCGGCATTGTTCCGCATGTGTCGTTACCTTGCGGTTGGTCCGCCGCAAACAATCGGCCCATGGTATCGGGTAACCCGGCAGAGGTCATCGCCACCGCTTGGGTGCCTCCCGGAACCTGCAGCGTCAACAGATGGGCGTGAAGCGCCAGCCGGTTGAACTGGCAGTACCGGGCAAGAAACGCCAAGGCCCG
>NZ_BBCC01000206.1 GCF_001311845.1 Desulfosarcina cetonica JCM 12296
CGCCCGCCCTGGCACTGCGCCGCCGGTAGGCCTCGGCCGCCGGCAGGTAGTAGCTTTCGGTGTACTCCCGGACCGCGCGGTTGCTCGAAAACCGCGCGGTGAGCGTGGCCATGCTTTCGCGGACCTTGTTCAGCCATTGGACCGGAATCCCGTCGCGGGTGCGGCGGTAAAACAGGGGAATGATCTCCTTCTCCAGAAGGGTATACAGGCTATCGGCCTCGAGGGCATCCCAGGCAGGATCCTCGCCGCGCTCCTTGCCATCGCCGAGGGCCCACCCCACCCCGGACGTGTAGGCCTCGGCCCACCATCCGTCAAGTTCCGAAAGGTTGAGGCCGCCGTTGGCCAGCACCTTCATGCCGCTGGTCCCGCAGGCTCCCAGGGACGCAGCGGCGTGTTGATCCAGACATCGACGCCGCCGACCAGTTGTTCGGTCAGCAGCATGTCGTAATCGCTCAGGAAAACCACCCGGCCGGCGACATCCGGGCGGCGGGAGAATTCGATCCATCGCCGGATCATCGCCTGGCCCGCCTGATCGGCCGGATGGGCCTTGCCGGCCACGATCAACTGCACGGGTTGACGGAAATTGCCCAGCATGCGCACCATCCGCTCCGGATCCTGAAGCAGGAGCGTCGGCCGCTTGTAGGTCGCGAAGCGCCGGGCAAAGCCCAAGGTCAGCGCCTCGGCGTTCAGGACCTGTCTGGCCTGGGCCATCTCTTCGGCCCCCGCGCCCCACATGGCGGATTGGCGCACATAGCGTTTGCGGGTGCGGGCCACCAAGGCGCGTCGGGCGGCCTGGCGCATCGACCATAGCTCTTCATCAGGCACCTGCCGGAGGGCAGCCTCCAATTTCTCGGTTTCCCCCTGCCAGCGCTGGCAGCCCCCATATTTCGTCCACACGGTCTCGGATGCCGTCGAGCCCCAGGTGTCGACATGGATGCCATTGGTCACATGACCAATGGGAACCTCGCGGTGAGGCCACCGGGGGAACAGGGACGCGAAGAGGCTCCGGCTGACCGCTCCGTGCAGTCGGCTGACACCGTTGACGGCCCCGCTGCCGCGCACCGCCAGATAGGCCATGCTGAAAGGCTCGTTGGCATTCGTCGGATCCCGCCGGCCCAAGGCCATCAGGTCCTTAAAACCGATGCCGAGCTCATCCCGGGTGTAAACGTCGAAATAACGCTGCACCAGATTCGGTGCAAAGGCATCGAAACCCGCGGCGACCGGCGTATGCGTGGTAAAAAGGTTGCCCGCCCGCGTGACCGCCAAGCAACGTCGAAACTGCAGCCCGCACTTTGCATGAATGCCGCGGCCCGTTCCAGGATCACGAAGGCGGCATGGCCTTCGTTCAGGTGGCACACCTCGGGATTCAAACCCAGGCGGCGCAGCAGCCGCCAGCCGCCGATGCCCAGGATGAATTCCTGGGCGATGCGGGTCTCCGGTCCGCCGCCGTACAATTGGCCGGTAATACCGCTCTCCAATGGCGGGTTGGCCGGATCGTTGCTGTCGAGCAGATAGAGCTGCAGGCGCCCCACCTGTGCCTTCCAGGCCCGCACCCAGATCGGATAATGCGGGAAGGGCACCTGGAAACGCACCCATTGCCCCTTCTCATCCCGTACCGGCGTGATGGGCAGCTGCCCCGGATCGTTGATGGGATACAGCGCCTCCTGGGACCCGTCGGCGGCAATCATCTGCCGAAAGTAGCCCTGCTGGTACAACAGCCCCACGCCGGTAACGGGCACACCCAGATCGCTGGCGGCCTTGAGCTGGTCCCCGGCGACATTTCCCAGGCCGCCCGAATAGATCGGCAGGGCTTCACCGAGCATGAATTCCAGGCTGAAATAGGCGACGGACGTCAAGGCGGCACCGGCGTGTTTGCGCTGGAACCACAACGCTGCCTCGCGCTCTTCACGCAGCTCATGGGTAAGATGGTGCACCCGTTCGCGGAATCCGGGGTCGTCCATGACCCGCTGGACTTTCTCGGGCGCGATGGACAGCAGAATCAGCTTGGGATTCCGTGTCAGGTCCCACATTTCCGGATCTATGGCCCGCCAGATGTCGTCGGCGCTGTGGTCCCAGGACCAGCGCAGGTCATGGGCGATCTCCATCAATGCGTCGGACGTATCGATGGCTTGCGGTGGATCCGCAGTGACCGGCCCGGACGGTGCCGGTTGCTTTTTTAGGGTCATGTTTCCTCCGAGACGCGAAAACGTTCTACCGGGTCCTGGCGGTAAAAGAGCGCCAGCTGTTCGTAAAGCGCCGGATGGTGCTTTTTCAATTGCTGTGGTTTTTCGAAAAAGCCTCGGTGATCACCGCGAAAAACTCAGCTGGGTGGGTCGCCCCGTACGCATCCAGGTCCGTCTGATGATGCAGCACGATGGCATCAATGAGATGCTGATATTCGGCGCCCATAACCCTGGCCCAGGTGATGTACATCGACCGGCGCGGCAGACGCGGCGTGCCTTCGTTCGCCCCGGACTCGCTGTCCAACTGGTGGGCAAACTCATGAAAGACCACGTTGTGGCCGTCGTCGGGGTCGTGGGCGCTACGGCGGATATCGTCCCAGGATAGAACCACCGGACCCCGATACCAGGATTCTCCCAGGCGTCCCTGGACACCTTCCGCCACCACGCCGCCCGGCAGCCGACGGGTGGTTTTTGAGAAGTAGGAATGAGGATAGACCAGGATCGACTGCAGCATGGGATAGTAATCCGTTTCGCGGTGCAGCAGCAGAATACATGCCTGGGCGGCAACGGTGACCCGCACCGCGTCGTCAATTTCCTGTCCGCCGCAGCCTTCAAACCGTTTCTCAGCGAGAAAAACCTGGATGTGACCCCGCAATTCGGCTTGATCCGCCGGTGAGAGACGGTGGTAATAGGCGACGTTCCGTTCCAGGATCGCCAGCCAGGTTGGGGGAAACGGCTGGGATCGAATGCGCCGGCGCTTTTTTTGTTTCAGGCCAAACATAACGACGTCCTCATACCTGCGTCAACCACTTCCCTTGAAAGTGGGCTTTTCGATCCCTAAAAACGCGGCAATCAAGGCATTCACCCGTCGGGCGTGGGTCACCGGGGTAAAGTGCCCCCCCGGCACGATGGCCAAGGTTCCATGACCCAGCGCTTCGGCCATCTGGCGCGCATGGGCGAGGGAGACCACATCCTTTTCTCCCACAATCACCAGCGTGGGGGCGCCCATTTTCGCCAAATCGGCAAGTTGCAGATTGGGTCGCATCCGCCACATCCGTTTGATCCGGGCTTCCAACGCCCTGAGCCGATCACCGGCGCCGTCCACCAGCGGCGTAGCCAATAGGTCAGCCCCCGACTCGCTTCGAAGGTGTCCCGATGGGCTTCGGGTGTCAAACCGGCCGGGTTGAAATTAGCGCTGATGACCACCATCCGCCGTACGCGTCGGGGCCAACCCAAAGCCAGCAGCAAGGCCGTGTTGCCGCCGTCACTCCAGCCCACGACATCCGTCTGCGCGATGCCCAGCCGATCCAGGATCGCAACCGCATCGGCGGCCAGCCGACGATAGCTCAAGCCCCCCTCCCCCAGCCGGACAGGCCATGGCCACGGGTGTCGGGCACGACCACCCGGCGCCCCGACACCACCAGCCAGGGAAGCTGTGCAAACCAGCTGAGCCGGTTGCTCAATCCGCCGTGGAGCAGCAATACCGAGGGTCCGCGCCCATAGCTGACAAAATGGATATCGGCGTCCCCGGCCCGGACATAGTCCTTTTCGATGACGGCGCCGGTAGTCACGCGCCAGATCAGGTAGTGAAAAAAAGAGGAACAAATGGGCCAAAACCAGAAAGCCCCCAAAATCAGCCCGCCCAATAAAATGGCGAGAATCCGGGAAAGATATTTTCCGACTTTCGTTTTCATGATGATGGGGAGTTGCGGTGGCGTCGCAAATATCTCACCAGCACAATCACCGTCAGCAGCGTCGCGAGAATCACGTAAGGCTCGGTGGAATGAAAAAAGGCATATACGACCTTGACATCCTTTTCGAGAAAATAGAGCCCCCCGCCCCACAGGCCAGTCCAGGCCAAGGCCCCCAGGACGTTGAACACCGTGAACTTGAAAAACGGCATGTGCAAGGTACCGGCGACGATTCCGTTCAGCTGACGCAATCCATCGAAAAAACGGCCGACAAACACCACCCAGCCACCATAACGGTCGAACTGTTTTTCGATTTTATCAAGGCGCACCGCGCTGACCCTTGCCTTGAACAAAAGCCGACGGCCGCCCCAGCGACCGATCGCATATCCGCCGGTATTACCGAGAACGCAGGCCACAAAGGACAGGCTCAAAACCGCGGCCAGGGACATCTTCCCACGAGCCGCCAGAAAGGATGCCGCCATCAACAGCGTCTGCCCGGGGGCCGGTATCCCGGCGCCTTCGATCAGGATGGTGACGAAAACCGCCAAATACCCGTAAGCGTCCAAAAGGGGTTGCGCCAGAACGAGGTAATGTTGCAAGGTACTGGCCGCATCGGCGCCCAGATGCGCGAAGAAGGCTTTTACCAAGCTGAGGTAAGGTTGAAAAATGTGCATCTGTTTTCCCTCGGGCGGCAGTGGTTTGCCGTTCATGCTGCGCTGAAAGCAGCCCTGGGTGCGGGTAACCAGAGCGGTGACATATTTGTTTCGATCGCGATACTTGGGTTTCCGTTCGGCGTGTTGACCGTCCTATTTCCATTTCCGTTTGATCGGTGTTCCCGGTAGCCCCGCAACGGTATCCTTGTTCATTTTCAAGTGCACGACACCATCGTCTATCCGTTTGATTTGCGAAACCGGAATGGTCACGTCCTTGGGTCCCCAAAGGTGGCCTTCACGCAGGACGATATGTGAAATCTGGTCGTTCAGGGGATTGATCAGGAATTCATCCACCTTGCCGATCTTGCCGTCGCTGGCGACCACGCGCGAACCGCGGCGGATCAGACTTCACCGGATGGAACATGCGCCGCGTCGGCCAATTCCTGCGGATTGCCGTGGATCCCGTAGGGCCATAGCAGGACAGACTCGCTGTAAGGGGTGATGGCCTCCAAATCAACCGGGTCGAGGTAGTCGCTCGGTATGAAAGCATCCATACCGGCAAGCTCGCTTGCACTGCAGCGCAATCGGGTGGATGTCGCGGTGGACGACTGGACGGTGTCCAGCGGCACCAGGTGCTGCGCATGGGGAAAGGCTTTTTCGGCAACCACCAGATGGGTCACCTGATCATTGACCGGATTGATCACCAGATATTTCGAACGGCCACAAACTTCTGTGCCGCAGATCACGTCTACGCCGACGGGAATTTCCATGGCGGGTCCTCCCTGGTTCTATTGTTCTTTGTTCTATTGTTCTATCGTGTTCAAGATTTGGCAGGATCGATGGCCATCATGACGCTCAGGGCGGCGATACCGATAAACGAGAAGACAAACAAACGCCGGGCCCATCGGCGGTCATCGCCGGTCTTGAATCCCGACCAGGCCATGACCAGCCAGAACACGCCCAGCAGCATGGCCACCCAAAGGTAAGCGTGGCCGGTGTAACCGCCGACGGTAAGCATGGCCGAGGCCGCCACAAAAGCCGGCACGTAGATGGCGATATGCCGCTTGGCCGCCGGGATGCCCAAACGCACCGGCACGACCGGTATTTGTGCGGCGGCATAGTCGTCCAGGCGAAAAATGGCAAAAGCGTAGCAATGGGGCATCTGCCATAGGCTGAAGATCAAGAGCAGCAACCCTGCGCCCGGATCGAATCGGCCGGTCGCGGCACAGTAGCCCGCCAGGGGCGGTGCCGACCCGGCAAGGCTGCCGATCCATGTGGCGTAAATGGAGCGCCGCTTCAGGTAAAGGCTGTACACGCCCACATAGATCACCCATCCGGCAAGCACCAGAACCACACACAGCCGGTTCGTTACCGCCCCGAGTAGCGCGATTCCGGCGGCGCCCAGCAGCAAGGCATAAAGGATGGCGTTTTGCGGCGACATCTTTCGCCGGGCGAGGACGCGGCCGCAGGTGCGGGGCATCTTGCGATCGATTGTTCTGTCGATGCAGTTGTTCAGCACGCAACCGGCAGCGACGACAAGGCAGATGCCGGTCAGTGTGGCGAGCATCAGTACGACATCGATACGCCCCCGCGCACCCAGGCAAAAGCCGCCCGCGGCGGAAACCAGGTTTCCCGCAACGATTCCCGGTTTGATAACGCGCCAGTAGTTTCTCAGCGTTTCGGGCATGATCACATCATCATGCGGGTGTTCAGGGTAACCATGACCCAAAGCGTGCCGCCGACAAAAATGGTCATGATCAGCAAGGTGAACAGCAGGGCCAGGACATTCCAGCGCTCCTCCGACGAGCCGTCCAGATGCAGGAAGTAGTGCAGGTGGACCAGCATCTGCACGACGCCCGCGCCGCAAATTCCCAAAATGGCGATGCCCCGGGATAGGGTGCCGTTCATGGCCAGGGCAAAGGCGATTGCCGTCAGTACGATGGAAAGGAGGAATCCGGTGCCGTAACTTTTTAAACTGCCCCTGCTTGCACCGGTGGTGTGGTCGATCCGTGCCGGCTTCATCTACAGGACCCCCATCAGGTAAACCCAGGAGAAAACCCCGATCCAGACGATATCCAAAAAGTGCCAGAACATGCTGAGGCGCGCCAGTCGCGATCGAACCGGAGTCGTCAGGCCTTTGGTGAGAACCTGGCCGATCATGACCGCCATCCAGATCAGCCCGGCGGTTACATGGGCGCCGTGGGTTCCCACCAGGGTGAAGAAGGCCGAGAGAAATCCGCTGCGCGCCGGCCCGTTACCCGCCGCGATCATCCCATGAAACTCATTGACCTCCATGCAAACGAATCCCAGGCCAAACAGGAAGGTGATGCCCAGCCATAGCAGGAGCACCGCCTTGCAATCGTCTTGCATGGCCAGCATGGCCATGCCGTAGGTTGCACTGCTGAATAACAGGAGCAGGGTTTCGCCAAACAGATAGGGCAAATCGAACAGATCTTTCCCCGTGGGGCCGCCGGCGGTGTTCTGACCAAGAACCGCAAAGGTCGCGAAGAGCGTCGAGAAGAGAATCAGATCGCTCATGAGGTAGATCCAGAAACCGAAGGTCTGGATCTCCACGGCATGATGGTGTTCCGGGACGCCGGCCGGAACGGCCTGGCAGGACCATGCGTGAACGGTCATGGTGAGGGTCTCCGGTTTTGTGGGTTAAGGCGTCGTTCCGCCGGCCGGTAGTGGCTGGAGCACCGGTCTCGCCCGCCGATAGCGCACGGCTTCCATATGTTTCACCTCGCTCGCGGGAATGACGGTTTCAGCCTCGTCGTCGACCGAGCGGATGATGACGCACAGCAGGATGCCCAGGCCACTGGCAATGGCCAGCCACCAGATATACCAGACCATGGCGAATCCGAACAGAAAGGCCAGCACGCCGATGAAAAAGCCATGGGGGTTGTTTTTCGGCATCAGAATGTCTTCAAAGTGATCCGGCGGCCTGTTGGCCCGGCCGTTTTGCTTCATGTCCGTCAAGGCATCGATGTCCGCCACCTTCGGAATCACGGCAAAATTGTAGACCGCGGGAGGCGAGGCGGTGGCCCATTCCAGGGTGCGGCCGTTCCAGGGGTCGCCGGTCAGGTCCCGGTTGGCGTGCCGGTCGCGGATGCTCACCCCCAATTGGATGCCCTGCATGACGATGCCCACCAGGATCAGGGCGGTACCGCCCGCGGCAATGATCAGATAGGGTTGCCAGGCCGGGTTCCAATAGTGTTCCATGCGCCGCGGCATGCCCATGAACCCCAAAATGTAAAGGGGGGCGAAGGCCAGGTAAAAACCGATGATCCAGCACCAGAAGGCGCGCTTGCCCCATTTCTCGTCCAGGCAAAATCCGACGGCCTTGGGAAACCAGTAGGCGTAGCCGCAAAATAGCCGAACACGGCACCCGGAATCAGCATGTTGTGGAAATGGGCAATGAGAAACAGGCTGTTGTGGACCACGTAGTCGGCCGGTGGCACCGCCATCAGCACGCCGGTCATGCCGCCGATGACAAAGGTCGTGAGAAACCCCAGGGTCCAGTACATGGGGGTGGTGAAGCGGATGCGGCCCTTATACATGGTGAAGAGCCAGTCGAAGACCTTCACCCCGGTGGGAATGGCGATCATCATGGTCGTGATGCCGAAGAAGGTATTGACCCCGGGCGAGTTGCCCATGGTGAAGAAATGATGCAACCAGACGGTAAAGGAAAGAATCATGATCCCCGCCGTCGCATAGACCAGGGAACGATAACCGAAGAGCCGCTTGCTCGAAAAGGTGGCCACCACCTCCGAAAAGATGCCGAAGGCAGGCAGGATCACGATGTAGACCTCGGGGTGGCCCCAGATCCAGAAGAGGTTGTTCCACATCATCATGTTGCCCCCCAGGCCATTGGTAAAAAAATGCATCCCCAGGTAACGATCCAGCGTCAGCAGGAGCATGGCGACAGTCAAGGGGGGAAAGGCCAGGATCATGAGCACATTGGTGGTCAGGGCGGTCCAGACGAACAGCGGCATGCGCATCAGCGTCATTCCCGGTGCACGCAATTTCAGGATGATGACAAGAAAATTGATGCCGGTCAGGTGGAACCGATGCCGGCGACCTGGAAGGCCCAGGTCCAGTAATCCACCCCGGTACCCGGACTGTACTGGGTTTCGAAAAGCGGGGCGATGCCGGTCCAACCGGTGGTTGAAAATTCGCCCACACCCAGGGAAACCATGACCAGCAGCGCTCCGGCCACGCTGAGCCAGAGACTGATGGCGTTCATGAAGGGAAAGGCCACATCGCGGGCACCAATCTGCTGCGGCACGATGATGTTCATCAATCCGGTAAAAAAGGCATGGCCATGAAAACGATCATGATCGTACCGTGGGCACCGAAGATCTGGTCAAAATGGTGGGGCGGCAGGTAGCCCTGGGACGCACCAAGGGCCAGGGCCTGCTGGGAACGCATCAGGATGGCATCGGAAAAGCCCCTGAGGAGCATGATCATCGCCAGGATGACATACATGATCCCGATTTTCTTGTGGTCGAGACTGGTCAGCCACTCGCGCCAGAGATACGGCCATTTCCGGTAGTAGGTAATCAAGCCAGAATCGCCAGGGCCAACAGCAGGGCGCCACCGACCGCACCCATGATAATCGGTTGGTCAAAGGGGATTGCCGCAAGGGTCAACTTTCCGAACATCTCAGCCTTCCTTCGGAGCATCGAGGGACCGGTGAGCGGCGCCGCCGGTCTTGCGCATCGGGGCGGGAGGGGTACCCATGGCGCCTTGCCGGCCCGGGTCGGCCTGCTGTCCCATCCATCCCATGTATTGGCTCATAATCCGTTTGAACAGACCCGGCTCGACCGAGGAGAAAAATGCGATCGGGCTGCCGGTCGTGGGTTTCCTGAGTTGTCCGAAGCGGTGCGCATCCAGAATGTCGGGCGACTGCCGGACCTTCTCCACCCAGGCATGGAATTCCTCGGCCGTGGTGGCGATGGCCTTGAAATGCATGTCCGCGTAGCCGCGGCCGCTGAACTCCTGATTATGCCCGGCATACACTCCGGTTTCGTCGGCCATGAGATTCAGGCGGGTCTGCATGCCCGCCATGGCGTACATCTGGCTGCCCAGTTGGGGAATGAAAAAGGAGGTCATCACCGAGTCCGAGGTAAGCTTGAAACGCAGTGGCACGTTGGCCGGAAAAACGAGCTGGTTGACGACGGCGATATCCGCTTCGGGATAGATGAACAGCCACTTCCAGTCCAGGGACACCACTTCAATGGTGAGTGGTTCACGTTCCGCGGCGATCGGTTTGTAGGGGTCCAGGCGAAAGGTGCTGGTCCAGGTGAAATAAGCGAGGACGATGACGATGGCGATGGGAATCAGCCAGATGAGCGCTTCGATCTTGGCGGAATAGGCCCATTCCGGGGCGTAGGTGGCCTGGGTGTTGGAGGCGCGGTACTTCCGGGAAAACCAAAACGCCATGACGAAAACGGGAACAACCACGATCAGCATGAGCAGGATGGTCGTCATGATGAGAAGGCGCTGGGAATCACCGATGGGCCCTTTCGGATTCAGCAGCACCAGCTGATCGCAGCCGGAAAGCATCATCGCGAACCCAAGCAGCCCCACTAGGTTTTGTATCCACCTGCCTATTTTTATCATCGCTTTAAATAACCGTTAGGAAAAACGCGGGAACGAGTCAATCGTACGCCAAGCGAACCGGACCGTCAACCGGTAGCCCTTGATGAGCGCGTAAAAAGTCGCCTTTTGATCGCCATCCGTCTTGTATCGCGCCGTCTTGTATCGCATATAGCTCCGCTTGGTGAATGCCATGGCATCATCTACGTAAATTCCGAGTGAAAAATTACTCAATAGCAACGGATATGCCAGGCGTTGAAACGGCCTGAAACATTGGCAACACAGCCCGGAACAAGTTATGACGTATTGGGAATACAAGGATTTCAGTCTTATCTGGGAATCGACGTGTTCCATATGATGAGATGAGATTCAGCAGTAAACGGGGATTTCGGGGTGTGGCATCATGGGACAGTGTGGCATATTGCCCTATCCCATGAAGGGTGCTAATAACTTCTTCGGCGAAAAGATTTCTTCTTGCTTCGCTTCCCACCGGGGTCCGCCGGCCTGACCTTAATATTGCTGCCGTCCATGCGGCTCCCATTCAGGGCCTTGATGGCTTTGTCCGCTTCGGAATTGCTTGGCATC
>NZ_BBCC01000207.1 GCF_001311845.1 Desulfosarcina cetonica JCM 12296
CCATGCAAACCCGCCCACTGCCCGCAGCCTCGGCCAGGGGGACCAATATCAGGGCGCCCAGTGTGGCCCCGGCCAGACTGCCCGTGCCGCCGACCACGGCGGCGGCGATGGGCAGGATGGAGTAGTCCAGGGCAAAGACGGAGACGCCCGTGGACCTGCTGACGTGGGCCATGAAAGCACCGGTGAAGGCGCCGGTGACACTGGCCATGAACAGGGCCTGGGCCTTGAACCAATAGATGTTCAGGCCGGCGCTGATCACCGAACGGTCGTCGTTGCCAATGGCCTGGAGGACCAGCCCGTAGTCGGCGTCAAGCATGCGCCGAAAACCGAACATGGCCGCCAGCAACATGCCCTCGGCCAGATAGATGTCCAGCCCCACCGACGGCAGGGGCGTGATCCCGTCAATCCCCTCGGTGCCGCCAAAGCTGCCGGTGGCCTCGATAACCCGGGTCAGCATCAGGGGGATGATCAGGGTGACCATGGAAAAATAAACCCCGCGTAAACGCAGTGCCGGCAGCAACAGCAGGGTCCCGGCGATTCCCCCCAGCAGGCCGGCCGCCGGCAGGCTGATGGGTACCGGCAGGCCCCAGCGGTGGTTGATCAGCCCCACCAGGTAGGCGCCCATGCCGAAAAAAGCGCCTGCCCCAGGGATATCATGCCGCTTTGGGCCATGATGTTCCAGCTGATGGCCAACAGCCCGAAAACGGCTGCGGATAGAAGCACGTTCTGGCCGTCGGTGTCGAGCAGCAGTGGCAGGAAGAGGAATCCTGTGGCCGGAATCAGGCGCGGTGCGGCCAGGTAGAGCATTTCACGCCATGAGGTGAGCACGAAGACATCCTCACTGCGGGCCTTGATGCCCCGATCGATCCTCTCCCGGCGGCGGTTCGTCGACATGCTCAGATCCTTTCCTGCAAGGCCTTTTGTCTGCCGAAAAGGCCCGACGGGCGCACCACCAAAACCACCAGGATGGTGGCCAGGCTGACGATCATCGTCCACTTGGAGCCGATAAACACATCGGTGAAACGTTCGGCGAAACCGAGGATGAAACTGGCCAGGATCGCGCCACCGGTACTTCCCAGCCCGCCGATGATGCAAACGGCCAGGACTTTGAGGAGAACGTCGTAACCGTCCGCAAGGGTGATGCCGCCCAAGGGGGCGATCACCATCGCGGCCACGGCCGCCAGTCCGCTGCCCAGGGCCACGGCGAGCATGGCCATCTTGTCGGGATCGATGCCGAATGTCATGGCCGTGCGCGGATCCTGAGCCATGCCGCGGAAGGCGCGACCCAGGGCGGTATGACGGGTAAATCCCCACAGGAGCAGCATCACCAGCAGCCCGATGGGGACGCTGAGCATGCGCTGCATGTCCACGGGGGTGCCGGCGACGACGATGACACGGTCCACCATCAGCGGCAGGGTGTAATCGAACCCGTCCATGCCGCAGGTCCGCAATAATTCCAGAATGGCCAAACCGATGCCGAAAGTCACGATCACTTCGGAAAGGGGCTGACCATGAATGCGGATCAGCACCAGGCGGTAGAGCAGCGCGCCGATGGCGGTGCAAGCGGTGATGGTGATGACCACGGCCAAGGGGTAGGGGACGCCCATGCGGTGGATCAGCAGCCAGGCCGCGTAGGCAGCCAGCACATAGAACGCGCCGTAGGCGAAGTTGGCCACCCGGCTGATGCCGAAGGTCAAATTGAATCCCATGGCGGTCAGGGCCAAGGCGACACTGTTGATGGTGGCGTAGATCAGGGTTCCGGCAATCAATGCGTTTACCTTCGAATCCGTTCTGAGGCGCGATTTTTTTTACGCGTCCATCAAACGTTGGGTCAAAAAGTACGCCGATGACCAAAGCAAAAGGCGTGCCTATAACATAATCATTTGAAATGATTAACTATGCTTAATTTAAGGCCATTGATGAGCCTGGCGTGTGTTTCTTTTATACCCAACTGTACCGGCATCCGAGGCCCCACGGCCTTGAAAAAATAAATTATCTATTTTATTTCGGCGTGTTGGGATGGTATGTTACCAAACGAAACAGTCTCAGGGCATGGTGGCGGGGGGAGTTGGACTTTGCCTTCGGCCAGGGCCGGCGGGGCGACGATCACCCGTTGACCCGACGTGCTCCACTGGATCAGACAGGCCACGGCTGCCGTTTTGGGATCGGAACCGAAAATCGCCTGATGGCCCAGGTTGAAGCGCAGGCGCCCCATGGCACCCAACCGGTCGGTGGCTTCCAGGGCGGATACCAGCCGGTCCGGATCGAGACTGTCGGCCTTTTGCACGGCCTGGGCCAGCACATGGATGGCTTCATAGGTGGGCGCCGGGCCATGACCGGCCTCGATTTCGCGGCCGAAGCGGCTTTTGAAGGCCGTGTAAAAACGGGTGGCCGGGGCATAGGCTTGGGAAGGAATGTTTCCCAGCTCAAAGATCGTATTCAAGACGCCGCTGATTTGGCCGTTGAACCGTTTCCATGCGCCAGGCCCCATCATCGGTGAGATGAAACCGCACAAAAGGCCTGAAGGCCGACGGCTTTTCCATTGGATGGCCAGTTGACCGCTATGGGGTGTATCGAAAATAGACAGGATGACTTGTGCCCCCTTGCGCTGGGCTTCATCGAGGGCGTCTGAAAAATCGGCCGTTTGGTAGGGGGTGTGCCGGATACCCAGAATCTGCCAGCCGGTGGCTTCAAAATACAATTTGATGATCAGGGAGACGGTGCTGCGCGCCCATGCCGCGTCCTGGCTCAGGATGAAGACCCGCCGGACCCCGAAGCGCTCGTTGAGAAAGCGCATGTACCCGATGAGACTGTCGGCGAGATAGCGGGTATTCAGCCCGGTTCGAAAAACATAGCGATACGCCGCCGGCGCAGACATGATTTTCGACTCCATGGCCGGTGACATGGCGATGGCGCAGAGCATGGGAATTTTTCGACGGGCGACCACATCCATGGCGGGAAGAAGGACTTCCGAACGGAACGGACCGACCACCACGGCGTGTACACCGCTCTCGGCCAAAAATGCCTCCAGGCGGTCCAGCACCGGACCCGCCGGAGTTCCGGCGGGAGCGTCCTTGAGGTCAACGGTCTGGATGACCAGGCGGCGATGCGTGCCCTTCACCCGCACGCCCCCGTGGCGGTTGATCTCCTCCACGGCCAATCGGGCCGCGAGAAGGCTGTCGCGTCCTTCCACGGTGGAGAGCGAGGTGGCCACGCCGATCGCCACCGGCTGACCCTGGGCGGAGACGGCGCGCATCGCCACCAGGACGGTCATGATGAACAAGGCGCTCAACTTCAAGAGGGATGATCCCCATCGGTTGCGGCGGGCGGCCGCCCGATTTTGCCGGACGGATCGGGTTGTTGACATTCGATACATGGTTTCCTTATTATCCGCAGCCGCTTGGTTTCAATTTCGGATCATTGCCACGAGGCCCTGCCCATGACTGTCCGGCTCTCCATCTCTTCGAAAATGTTGCTGCTGATTCTGCCGCTGATCTGCCTGCCGATCGCCATCACGGGATATTTCTCCATACATGCCGCCGTGGACCGCGTCAATCGCCTCGTTCGCCATGAACAGGAGTCCAAGGTCGGGGTTGCGGCGGCCAAACTGGATGATATTTTCGAAAAATTGCGTGTCGATCTGAATACCATCACCCGTTTGCCGGTGATCGAGGACCACTATATCGCGCGTTCGTTCCGGCTGCGGGCGGAAACCGAGTTCAACGGCGAAACCATTGCCCGGCTGTTCAGTGATTTCTTGCAGCGCACGCCGGCTTACCGGCGCATCCGCTACCTGGATGAAACCGGTCGGGTGCTGATCTCGGCCGGTACCGCTGGCGACGACGACCTGGAAAAGCAGCGCGGCGGGTCTCCTTTTTTCGTGCAGGCCCGGCGTCTGCCACCCGGCGCGGTGTTTTTTTCCGGGGTGGAAACTCCGGCGGAGACCGGCCGGCCGGTGATGTACGGGTCCAAGGCGGTCTTTTCGGTGATGCGGGACTTTACCGGTGTGGTGGTCATCGATCTGGATTTTGAACGTATCCGCGGCATCATTCGCGACATCCATGTGGGTGACCGGGGTTACGCCTTTTTGGTGGATCAGAAGGGGTGTGTGGTGGCCCATCCCCATTATGCGCCCTATGCATTAAACCGTGAGACGGCCGAGGATCCCGGCCTGCAAGCGTTGATCACCAAGATGATTACCGGTAAGCGGGGTTGGGAACGCTATTTTTTCGAAGGGGAGGCGAAGATTGCCGCATTTGCCCCCATTGCCCCCATGGGATGGGCCATTGCCGTCACGACGCCCACCAGTGAATTCAAGAAAGAGGCCCGGGCCATTCAGGCGCGGGTCTTCCAGGTGGCGGGACTGACGCTGGTTTCCGCCATCCTGGGGGTCAGCCTGCTCTCTTATTTCATGCTGCGACCGGTGCGCAACCTGGTGGCCGCCACCCGCCGGATCGCCACCGGTGACCTCGACCAGGAAATTCCGGTTTCCTCGCGTGACGAACTGGGGGAGTTGACCCGCTCGTTCAACCGCATGGTGAAAAACCTGGGTCGAATCCAAAACGAGCTGGTGCGCTCGGAGAAACTCATCTCCCTGGGGCGGCTATCGGCCGGCATGGCCCACGAAATCCGCAATCCGTTGAACGCCATGAAAGGCGCCGTGGTCTTCATGCAGCGCAAGCGCTCGGATGACGGTTTGATTCAGGAGTATACCCAGCTGGTTTCCGAAGAGATCGATCGCCTGAACCGTTTCGTGACCGACTTCCTCTATTTCGCACGGCAGGCCAGACCCAAACCGGCGCCGACCGACCTGAACCAGCTGATGCTTTCGGTGGAGCAGTTATTCGCCGAACAGGCCGAGACAAAGGGCATCCGTTTCAGCAACCGGCTTTCGCCGGGCCTGCCGCCGGTGATGCTCGACGTCCATCAGATCGAACAGGTCCTGGTCAATCTCTTGATCAATGCCATGGACGCCTTGCCCGAGGGCGGCGACATCACCTTCTCAACGTTTGCGGTCAAATCCGACGACGGTTCCCCGGACCGGGTGCGGGTGGAGCTTCGCGATAACGGCGCGGGTATTCCCGAAACCGATCTGCAGGCGATTTTCGACCCCTTTTTCAGTACCAAGGATTCGGGGACCGGCATCGGGCTGCCCCTCAGTCTGGGCATTATCGAAAGCCATGGCGGGACGTTGATCGTCCGGCCGCGCGAACAGGTCGGTACCCTGGCCACCTTCGAACTTCCCGTTGAGGGCCCCCCGTCCCCAGAGGAGCATTCCAGTGAAACAAAAAACCATTCTGCTGGTTGAAGATCGCGGCAGCACGCTCAAGGTGATCTCGGCCATTCTCGAGGATGAAGGCTATCGGGTCCTCAAGGCGACGCGCGGTCAGCAGGCCCTGGCGCTTTTCCGGCAAAATGAAAGCATCCAGGTGGTGCTGTCCGATCTGAAAATGCCCGAAATGGATGGCCTGGCCCTTTATAACGCCATGCAGGCGGTGCGCCGCCCGCCGCCTTTTGTGATCATGACCGCCTACGGGACGGTAAAATCCGCGGTCCAGGCCCTCAAGCAGGGGGTGACCAACTATCTCATCAAACCGCTGGACTATGAAGAGCTGGTGATCGTGCTGGAAAAGGCCATTCATGATCATCGGCTGTCCCAGGAGCTCAAGGCCCTGAAGGCGGATATCCAATTGAGCGGCGCCTTCCATGAGATGATCGGCGGTGACGCCAAGATGCAGGCGCTGTTCGAACGCGTCCGCATGGTCGGGCCCACCGATGTATCGGTCATGATCTATGGCGAGACCGGCACGGGCAAGGAACTGCTGGCCCGGGCGATCCATCTGGAGAGCAGTCGCCACAACCAGACGATGGTTTGCATCAATTCAGCGGCCCTTTCGGAAAACCTGCTCGAGGCCGAGCTTTTCGGGTATGTTAGGGGCGCATTCACCGGTGCCGCCGCCGACCGTCGCGGACGGCTCGAAGCCGCCCACCAAAGCACCTTGTTTCTGGATGAGATCGGCCATATGAGTCTGAAACTGCAAGCCAAGCTCTTGCGCTTTTTGCAGGAGATGAGTTTCGAACCCGTGGGCGGTCGGACCCCGAAAAGCGTTGACGTGCGCGTCATCGCCGCGACCAACCTCGACCTTCAGGAGTTGATCCAGGCGGGTAAATTCCTCAAGGATCTGCTTTATCGGCTGGAGGTGGTGCCCATGCGTCTGCCGCCTCTTCGGGCGCGCAGGGGGGATATCTGCCTGCTCGCCGACCATTTTGTCCGGCAAATGGCCCGCCAATTCAACAAACCCATCACGGGCATTCATCCTGACGTACTCAAGCGGATTGCCGACTATCCATGGCCCGGCAACGTGCGTCAGCTCAAGAACACCATGGCCCGCTCGGTGATTCTCTCTCGCGGGCGGGAGCTTTGTGTCGACGACCTTCCCGAAACGATCGTTGGCGACACCCGTCTTTCGGCCCACCCGGCAGGCGCGGACCCGGTCGCATCACAGCCGCAACCAGGGGGTACCTTGCGGGATATGGAGATTGACCTGATAAGGCAGACGCTGTCGCATTGCGATGGCAACAAGAGCCTGACCGCCCGGCAGCTCGGTATTTCGCGGAAAACCCTATATGAAAAAATCCAGCGCTACGGTCTGGGTCTGGAGGGATGAGCGCCCTTGAGGCTGTGGGTGATGTTCATGACGGATTGCCCCTGAAACGGTACCCTTCCTTTTCCACGCCGAGCCGCTTCATCATGGAATACAAGGTGGTCGGCTTGAGCCCCAGCAGGCTGGCGGCACCGCCGGTGCCGCTGACCCGGCCGCGGCTGCGTTTCAGCGCCTTGATAATGTGCCGGGCCTCGATCTCTCTGAGGGAGAGAAAACGTTCGTCGGTTCCCTCGGTTTGCGTCGGCGCCACATCCAGCGGCGGAATCGAAAGCATGCGGCCGCTGCTGAGCAGAACCGCGCGCTCGATGATGTGCCGCAGTTCGCGTACGTTTCCCGGCCAGGAATAATCGAGCAGGCGCTGCATGTCCTTGGGGGGAATGCCATCAAAGGTTTTGCCGGTTTTTTGGCCGAACAGGTTCATGAAATGGCGTGTCAGGGCCGGGATGTCTTCCTGCCGTTCCCGCAGGGGCGGGATCCGGATGGGGAACACGTTCAGGCGGAAATAGAAATCCGACCGGAAAAGGCCCTTTTCCACCAGGGTTTCGATCTGGCGGTTGCTGGCGGCCACCAGGCGAAAACGGGTCTTCAGGGTCCGGCTGCCGCCGACACGCTCGAACTCCTTGGTTTCCAGCACACGCAGCAGCTTGGCCTGAATGTCCAGGGAGAAGGCATCGATGTCGTCCAGGAACAAGGTGCCCTGGCTGGCCAGCTCGAAACGGCCGATGCGGGCTTGGGAGGCGCCGGTAAAAGCGCCTTTCTCATGACCGAAGAGTTCGCTGGCGATCAATTCCGGACTCAAGGAGACGACGTTGACCGCAATGAACGGGCCCGTGCGGCGGGCACTGTTCTGGTGGATGGCCTGGGCGACCAGATCCTTGCCCACGCCGGTCTCGCCGGTAATCATCACCGTGGCGTCGGAATGGGCCACCTGCTGAACCATGCGCAGCACCTCCTTGTAGGGCGCCGAGCGTCCGATCATGTTACCCATCAGCGGCTGGCAGTTCAGGGATTTGCGGTAGAAATGGGCCTCGGCTTCGAGATTTTTCTTGAGGTCCGTGATCTCCTCGTAGGCCGCCAGGTTCTCCAGTGCCACGGCCGCCTGGTTGCTGATGATGCGCAATAGCGAGATTTCGCTTTCCGACAGGTGGGGCGGGGTCAGCCGGCAGTCCATGAAGATCACGCCCAGCACCCTGGCCTTGAGCCGAATCGGGAATCCGCTCATCCATCCCATGCTGCAATTCACCCCGCCCGGTTCCGGCCGGCAGAGGGACGCCTTGCGGATACATTCGCGGCCTTCGTCGAAGACTTTTTCGATTAGCGCCATGGGGTCGTGAAAAGCCGGTGTGGCGATCTGGGCGGATTCGATGTTGCGGTTGGCGGCCATCTCCAGCCCATGCTCACCTTTGAGGAAGACGGCGCCCCGCTCGGCGCCGGCGATGCGCATGGCCTGGCGGATGATCTGGCCGAGAAGCTGTTTGCGCTCCCGGAGCGTTCCCAGGGCATCACCCACCTGGACCAGGGAATCGACCCACAAGGCGTTCTTCGTGCTGGCGTCGAGATACGATTCGAGATCCTTGGGAAAGAGATCCGGGTTGATCCGGGAGAAGATATCCCAAGCGGGTTTGAGCAGTTTTTGCGCCTGGGGAAGGTCGTTTTCCTGAATCAGCACACGGGCCAGCAGCACACGGGCATGGGAAAGCTCGATGCGCGCGCCGGAACGGGTCAACAGATCGATACTGGCCTTAAGATCGCCTTTGACCGTTGAGACGGCATCGCCCCTTTCAAAGGCGCGCAGGGCCCGGTAGCGCAGGGCCACCCCGCGCATGTAGATATCCGGCCAGTCGAGGAGACGCTTGATCTCGGAATCGAAATTCCAGTGAGGGTGCACGAAACCGCGTTTTTCGAGACCGAGCATGAATTCGAAGTTGTCGGGGCCGCGGTGGTGGGGGAACTGCAGGGCCAGCGAGTTCTCATAGGCCTGATGCTGATAGTGAAACGCCGCTTCATCGTCTCCCCGGCAGTAGGCCAGGAAGGCGCGTTTGCCGTTTCCCGGCCAGAGGATGAAATGATCCAGAAAGATTTCCGGCGTCTTGAAAATTTCATTGATGCAGGCTTCCATTTCGTCTATCCGCCGTGCATCGCACAAAACGATGGCCATCATCAGCGTGGCGTAGCGAACCAGATCGTCATCCTTGATTTCCAGTGCCTTGCTGCGCACCTGTTCGATCAACCCCAGCCCCCTGGCCGTTTCACCGGCGATACCGTAGATCCATCCCTGAACGGCACAGGGCTTGAGCGTCTCCACATCGGTGGGAAGCTCTTCATGATTGCTGATCACCGATTCGTAGCGTTCGATGGCCTTGTCGATCAGCCCCTGCCAGAAGAGGAATTCGGAGTTGGCCAGGGCCACCTGCAGCTGGATGCCCACCGGAAAATCATGCCGAACCACCATCTGCCAGGCCTGATCGAAGCGCCGGGCGGCGTCATCGTATTTGCCGATTTTCATCAGCGCGCGGGCCATGAGCACCACCAGGCGCACCTCGCGGATGGGGTCGGCGGAGACGGCTTCCAAGGCGGCGGCGCGTTCAAGATAGCCGATCTGGATCGTGGGCGAGAGGGCGTTGTTGCGGCAGGTGCAGATGCCGATGGCCGCATCGATGAAATCGTTCTGCGTATAGGCCGTGAGATCGACCGGCATCATGCGTCAAGGGCCATGCGGTAGTATTGGGCGGCGTCGATGGGCAGATTGCGTTCACGGCAGTAATGACCGGCGTTGATCAGCTCCCGGAAATGGGTCACCGGCAGTTGGGTCATCTGGTAGACATGGGCCAGGTGCAGCCATTGTTTGGGCTTGTCCGGCAGGTGGGCGATGATTCCCGCGATGCATTGACGGGCCGCCTGAAAGCAGGCTTCCTGGGGAACCCACGTGAGAAACGGACGGGCCAGGGTGAAATCGGTGAGCTGATAATAGCCGGCGCCTTTTCCCGCATGTCGGGAGAGATAGCGCGCCTTGGTCAGTTCCTCGACCACCTGCAGAATCTTGACCGGCGAGGTGCCGGTGATGGCGCAGAGAATATCCAGGGAAATCGGCGGCGGCAGCATCGACACGAGCAGCACGATCTGACGGCGCTCATCGTCGTAGTCTGAATAGCGTTCCTGGATCCATTTCATTGACAGCTTTAAATGAACTCCACAGCAAAGCCCTCATTGTTGAGCCATTTGACACGCGCTTTGCGCTTGAGGTCTTTTTTCCCGGAAGGAAAAGGAATATTGATAATGATAATGTCTGCGATCGAAAACTGATTTGCCGATGGCGTTTGGATATAGGCCCCGCCAAGGCCGATATTCTTCAGACTTCCTTTATAAATCTGGTCCCTATTTGCGAAAACGACATCTGATTCGTATCTTTTCCTGTCGTGAGCGCGCTTACAGATACCGTATATATCATATCGCTGAGCCATTGTGCCAAACCCTTTTTGCTGAGATGTTATACCGTTGACCGGCGAGTCGACCCAAACCTTGTCTGGTGGAATCCTCAGCAACAAACAGGCCAGCTTGGCTATTATAAAAATATGGTACGATACAGGTAGGTTAAACTGGACCGGTGATGGATCGAGGTCAGTCAATTTGAACAACCTTTGTCAAAATGAATGACAGATATTGATATCACTCCGCCCTGAGAGCCTCGATGGGATCCATGCGGGCAGCCTGGCGAGCAGGCAGGATGCCGGAGAGCAGGCCGATGACGGCGGCCAGGGCTTCCGCCAGGACGACATAGATGACCGGGGTGTGCGTGGGCAGCTTGGGCACCAGGATTTCCAGCAGCCAGGCGCCACCGCTGCCCAAAAGGATGCCGGCGACGCCGCCGATGCTGCCCAACAGGGTGGCCTCGATG
>NZ_BBCC01000208.1 GCF_001311845.1 Desulfosarcina cetonica JCM 12296
CGATGGCCACCTGCCTGGCCCCGGCCAGGCGCATGGCCTGGTTGCGCTGTAGGCGGCGGCTGAAGGTGGCGTCCACAATTACGCTCAGGCCTTTCTTGAGCGTTTCGTCGGCCATGGCCAATACCTCGCGATAGGTCATTTCGGTGGCCAGGGCGGAGTAGATGCCCTTCTCGAAGGCGGCGTCGCCGGCCGGGGGGGCGTCGTCGGCAAACAGGGCCTTGCGCACCGCGTCCGAACGGATCACGGCAAGGTCCCACACCTCGGCCAGGGCGGCGGCCAGCGTGCTCTTGCCACTGGCCGGCAGACCACACACGATCCACAGGATCGGCCGCGAGAAATTGCCGGCATACGCCCGGGCCAGGCTCAGGGTGCCCGTGGCCGTTTTTGTACGGCCTGCCGTTCGGGTAAGGGGACATCCTTTTCGCAAAGACGCAACAGGCTCACCTTGCAGCGGACCATGGCGCGATAACAGCAGTAGAAATCCAAAAGGGGCAGGGCGCCCAGATCGCCGCTGGCGTCGATATACTGGCGGATCAGATGCCGGGCCAGATCGCTGCGCCCGCGAAAGGTCAGATCCATGGCCAGAAAGGCCAGGTCGCAGACAACGTCGAGAACACGCAACGCGCGGCTGAATTCGATACAGTCGATGATCTGGATGCCGGTATCGGTAAAGTAGATATGGTCACAGCGCAAGTCCCCATGGCAATCCCGGATGCGGCCGGCCCGGTGGCGCCGTTGGAACAGCTTCGCATGGCGGTTGAAAAAGGCCTGGCTGGCGCTCTTCACGAATTCGAAAGTGGCACGCGCATCCGGACCGATCAACCGGTCCACATGATCGAGATTGTCCTGCCAGGCCGGCACGTCGGCGTCCGGAGGAGATCGGTCAATGGCGGCGTTGGCGTAGAAATCCACCAGGCGCTGGATCAATCCCGTCATGCGCGCTTCCTGGAACCTGCCGGTCGACAACAGATGGGACATGGCATCCCTGTCCCGCAGCTGATGCATCTTGACGGCAAACTCGACCACCGGGCCGGACCCATTCAACGCATACCGGTGGTCCCGGCAGGTGATGGGCAGGATTTCCAGATAGACCCCACTGGATAGACGGCGGTTCAAAATCAGTTCCTGCTGGCAGCCGGCGTGGCGCTTTTCCAGGCTGGAGAAATCGAGAAACCCCAGATCCACCGCTTTCTTGATCTTGTAGACGAATTGGCCGGTGAGAAACACGGTTGAAATATGGGTCTCGCGCAATGTGACCGTTTCCACCGGATGCGGGTAGAAATCCGGCTTCAGCATGGCATCGCGAAGGGCAGGTGAGTGGTTGATGCTCATTTGGGTTACCCCGTTGCACAAATCGGTTGGCCGGAATCCGGATCGGCGCCCGTCTTCCCTGGCAGGGCGAGGGGCAGGACCTCCGCCACCCGGTCCACCAAATGGACGGTGATCGCCTGGCGCACGGTTTCCGGCAGGTCATCCAGGTCACGGGCGTTGCGGCGCGGCAGAATCACGCGGTCCAGCCCGGCCCGATGAGCGGCCATGACCTTGGTTTTAATGCCGCCCACGGGTAGCACGCGTCCCCTGAGGGTCACCTCGCCGGTAAACCCCAGGTCGCTGGGGACCGGCCGGCCCGTATAGATGCTGGCCATGGCCATGACCATGGCCAGACCGGCCGAAGGGCCGTCCTTGGGCGTGGCACCGGCCGGGACATGCAGATGAATGTCGTTTGTTTTGAAACTGGTGGGGTTGATGCCCAGGTCCGGTGCTTGGCGCGCACGTAACTGTGGGCGATGCGGGCGCTCTCCATCATCACCTCGCCCAGGTGGCCGGTGATGGTCAACTCACCCTTGCCAGCCATGCGCGTGGCCTCGATGAAGAGGATCTCGCCCCCATAGGCGGTGACGGAGAGCCCGATGACAATCCCCGGCGTATCGATGGGTTCGGCCAGCTCGGATTCGAAGAGCGGTTTTTTCAGCAGGCGCCTGACCGTTTCAGGGGTGATGGCCGCCGTCTGGTGGGTTCCCGTGGTGATGCTCACGGCGGTCTTGCGGCAGATGGCGCCGATCTGACGTTCCAGCTGGCGGACGCCGGCCTCGCGGGTATAATCGCGGATGATGGTGGTCAAGGAGGCTTCGTCGAATCCGATCTCCTCCGGTTGCAGGCCGTTGGCGCGAATCTGGCGGGGCAGGAGATGGCGGGTGGCGATATGCAGCTTCTCGTGTTCCGTGTACCCGTCCAGGGGAATGACCTCCATGCGGTCGCGCAAGGGCGGCAGGATCGTTTCCAACTGGTTGGCCGTGGTGATGAACATCACCTGGCTGAGATCGAAATCCACATCCAGGTAGTAGTCGCGAAAGGCGTGGTTTTGGGCCGGGTCAAGTACTTCCAGAAGCGCGCTGGAGGGATCGCCGCGCCAGTCGCTGCCCACCTTGTCGATTTCGTCGAGCATGAACACCGGATTGCGCGTGCCGGCGCGTTTGATCGCCTGGATGATGCGTCCGGGCATGGCGCCGATATAGGTGCGCCGGTGTCCGCGGATTTCGGCTTCGTCGCGCATGCCGCCCAGGCTCATGCGGGTGAATTTGCGTCCCAGGGCGCGGGCGATGCTCTGACCGAGACTGGTCTTGCCCACCCCCGGCGCCGACGAAGCAGAGCAGGGTGCCGGCCGCAGGGATCTCCTCGCTCGCGGTATCCGCGTCCACCGGCATTTTGCGCTCGCGCACCAGTTTTTTAACTGCCAGGTACTCGATGAGGCGCTCCTTGACATCTTCCAGGTCGTAGTGATCCTCGTCCAGGATGACCCGGGCATGGGGGATATCCATGCAATCGTCGCTGAGGGTCCGCCAAGGCACCGCCAGCAGCCAGTTGAGATAGGTTTTGATCACCGCGTGCTCGGCCGAGGAAGGGTGCATGCCCTTCATGCGTTGGAGCTCGCTTAAGGCTTCTTCCAAAGCTTCTTCCGGAAGTCCTGCCGTCTTGAGCTTGGTTTCGTATTCGGCGGCTTCGTCAACGGCTTCGTTCGTCTCGCCTAATTCCTTCTGAATCGCCTTGAGCTGCTGACGCAGAAAATAGTCGCGCTGGGCCTTGGTCATCTCCTCCTGGGCTTCGGCCTGAATCTTGTTCCCCAGGGAGAGTACTTCCTTCTCACGGGAGAGCAGGGAGATCAGGGCACGCAATTTTTCATTGAGATTGTCGATCTCAAGGATTTTTTGGCGCGTGGTCAGCTGGAAGCGGGAGTTGGCGGCAACCAGATAGGCCAGGTAACGTGGATCCTCGATGCTCTCCAGGAGTGTGCTCACATCGTCGGGTGTGCCGGGCAGGAGGGTGACCACCTCATGGGCCAGAATCTGCAGGCGTCGCTTGAGGGCGTCCAGTTCGACGCCCTCTTCACGTCCTTCGGGGCTGAGTTGGATCTGGGCCGTCAGATAGGGGTCGGTGCGCCGCCAGACCTTGACGCGGAAACGCTCGATGCCCTGGATCAATAGATGAAAGTGGCCGTTGGGCGTTTTCACCGCCCGATGAATCCGGGCCACCGTGCCAACCTCGTACACCTGCCAGGGGGCCGGCGTGTCGACGTTGGGCTCCTTGGTGGTGAGCAGGCCGACCAGACAACCGTCGTTGACGGCGTCCTCGATCAGGCGCATCTGCCGGGCGTGGCCCACCGCCAGCGGCAGGGCCATGTATGGATAGGCCACCAGATGCCTTAACGGCAGGATGCCGATCTCTTCGGGAATCTTTTTCGATTTATCGCCGCTTGAATCGTTTTTGCGGATGCCCATGTTTCCCGACCTTTCTTGCATGGGGAACCCAACTCCCCGGGATCATTTTTTCAACACGCCGGATTTGATCAGATTGGCCCGGATGTAGGTCCAGTGCAGTTTCAGGTGCAGTGCCAGGGTAGCGATGAAAAGGACCCCTGCCCAGGCATGCAGGTTCATTAAAAAATGACGGACCTGGGCCAACGCCCCGGCCTGTCGGCCGAGGCCATGGGGCAGAATGAGCCAATTGATCAATCCGGTTCCGGCCAGGATGACCAGAAATCCGAAGGCGATGATGTTGATGGTCCAACGGTTGATTTTTTTGGGGTCGTCCATGTTTCCTATTTTCTCATTTAAAGTTTGCGTGCGCTGCCGATTAGGATCGTTGCCTGACGGTTTATTTCCATTGTGGTTCATCTCCATTATAGATGGGCAACCCGATCCTATGCAAATCGAAAACCATTTTGATGCCGGCCGTCGGCCTGTAGCGGGGCATCGATCATCGATACGAGGCGATGACGGGGGGATCGGCTTCCGGCTGAGTTGCGCGGTCGCGTGCCAGCGGTCATTTTTTTTCTGGCACGTCCGGAGACGCTGGCGATCGGTTTACAATTTGGAAAGCCGGCTGACAGGTTGCCGGCCGTATTTTCGCCGCCGCCCATCGAAAATATTGCCGATCATGGCGCTAAGGGTGTTGCGGAAGTGTGCCGGCAGGTTGACAAGGTTGGCGTTTTATATGCAAAATCAAAATGATCCAGGTTCCGCGACGATTTCCCTGATCCCATGGGCGGTTTGTCCGGCGATTGCACCCATCCAAGCGCCGGCCATGGATAAAACGGCGCGAAGTTTGCCTTTGTGATTGTCAGAGGAGAAACCGATATGCCTGTCCCCCCCGTCAGCGATGCCCCCCGTCCGCATCCCGATCCCGAGTCCGATCCCGAGTCCGATCGGGGACCGGTTACCGAAATCGCCCCGACGGTGCCGGACGTTTTCCAGGCGCCGCATCAGACCTGTGAAGAGCTTTATCGCAAGTATGTCAGTCTGTTCGATTTCGCTCCGATCGGCTATCTGGTGATCGATGGTGAGGATTTCATCCGGGAGCTGAACCTCTCCGCGGCTGTCTGCCTGAATGCACCCCGTACCCAACTGACCGGCCGTAATCTCACCGATTTAATCCATCGGGAGGACTTGGTCAGCTACTATCGGCAAAAGGAAACCTGTAAGGATAACCTGGAGACCGCCAAGTTCGAGCTGAAGATGAAGCGTATGGACGGTTTCTTCTTTGATGCCCAGTTGCAGATGCAGTCGGTTTCCAGCCGCAGCACGGACGCCCCGCGCTACAGCGTGGCCCTCGTGGACATCAGCGAACACGTCCAGCTCTCCTCGAGTTTCGCCCTCCAACAGGATTGCCTCGAGATCGCCTGCCAGGCCAAGAGCATGCCGGCACTTCTGGATGGCTTCGTCCAGGCGGTCAAAGGTTATCTCAAATGCGCGGCGGTCGGCATCCGCATCCGCGATGATCGTGGGAACATTCCCTTCCACTCGCATGACGGTTTCAGCCAGGGCTTTTACCAGTCGGAAAACGCCCTTAACCTGCACACCGACCAGTGCCTGTGCATTGACGTGATCAAGGCGGAATCCCGTGTGGATCAGGGGTGCCGCACCGCCAAAGGCTCCTTTTATATCAACGGCACCACCCGGTTCCTGCAAGGTCTGCCGGCCGATTTGCGTGGCACGCTACGCCAAGCTTGCAATCAACATGGCTACGAGTCCGTTGCCTGGTGCCCATTCGCGTGGATGCCGCCATCGAAGGGTTGATCCATGCGGTTGACCACCGTGAGAACTACTTCCCCTTAAGGCTGGTTGAGGCCCTGGAGGACGTCTCCCAACGCCTGGGGCTGGCCATGCAGCGTTTTCACCTGGAACATAAACTGCGGGAGTCGGTGATCTCGCTGAACGTCCTGTCCAGTCACCTTCTGTCGGTGCAGGAGGAGGAACAGCGGCGCATTGCCCTGGAACTTCACGACGGTTGTGGACAGGACCTGAATGTGCTCAAACTGCGCCTGAAGATCATCCGTGATCACTGTCCGGCGGAGCGATCCGATCTGACCCACGACTGCAATGAACTGCTGGCCTATGCCGACAAGATCATCAACGATATCCGCTGTATCGCCCACAATCTGAAACCAGCCACCCTGGATGCGCTCGGGCTGACGATTGCCACTCGGCAGATGGTTGCCGAATTTTCGGCCTCCTCCGCCATACCGGTATCGACCGACATTGATCTGCTCGACCGAATTACGGCGCCCAAAGCCCAATTGTGCCTGTTCCGCATCTTCCAGGAGGCGCTGCTCAACATCCACAAACACGCCCGGGCGACGCGGGTGTGGATCAAGGTGCGCCGGGAGCGGGGAAATTTGCGCATCGAGATCCGCGATAACGGGAAGGGCTTTGAGGTGCCCAAATCGTCGCCGCCCAACCATCCCCCCCAGGGCATGGGACTTTCCGCCCTGGCACTGCGTTGCCGCATGATCGCCGCAAAGCTATCCATCGACAGCAAACCCGGCAAGGGACCCGCCTGATCATCCGCCTGCCGTTACCTGTGGAAGGAGAGACTCATGGATGAATATACAATCGTGATTGCCGATGACCATACCATGATGCGTGAGGGAATCCGCTATATTATCGATGATACGGCGGGTCTGAAAGTGATCGGCGAAGCGGCGACGGCTTGGAACTCTTGAAACTGCTCAAGAAGGTGACGCCGAACATGGTGATCCTGGATATCTCCATGCCCGGTCTACGCGGCATCGAGGCGGCCCAGGAAATTCACGAGATCCATCCGGAGATTGCCGTTTTGATGCTCAGCATGCATAAGAACGAGGCCTTCCTTTCCATGGCGCTGGCCGCCGGTGCCAGCGGATATCTGCTCAAAGAGGACTCGGGGGACGAGTTGTTGAACGCCATCGAGCGTATCCGCAAAGGAGGGACCTACCTTTCCCGCAAACTGACCAGTGAATTCCCCTCGGCGATCATTTCCATCTGCCGGGGGGACCGCCATGTGGAATCGGATTCCCTGACGCCGCGGGAACGACAGGTGCTGCAGATGATCGCGGAAGGACATACGGACCGGGAGATCAGCGAACGTCTCTTCATCAGCATCCGCACGGTTCACCGGCATCGGGCCAATATCCGCTCCAAACTCAACCTCAAACATACCGCGGATCTGGTACGTTATGCCATTTCCCAGGGCTATGTCACGCGCTGATCTTCAGAAGCGGTTCGAAGAGTCCGTCCAGACGTTTCAAACCGCCTCTGCGTTTTCAATTGGGCTTTCACGAAAAGTATTTCCGATCGCCGATATTTCTCGCCTGAACCCCTTTTATCGGCTTCTTGCGCGTATGGGTAAAACTATGTAACCGGATGGCGAGAATTGGGCAGTTTTGCGAATGGATTCTTTTGACACGCACCTTTATAATCCCTCTTAAAATATTGCGCTAAACAATCTAGAGCATTTAAGATAATGTTTTTGGCAAGGCCAGAGGGAGGAAGCTGTATAAACCATACTGCGACGACCGATAACGCAGTCCAAAAACATTATCTTGAATGCGATATCCCACCAAGATCAAGGAGGTTGCGCATGCTCAGCAGACGGTTGCAGACACCCCTTGTGCTTCCCGTATGGATGATGTCCTCGCATTCACAAATCCCATGTCCCAAAACGGCGACCGGCAGGCCGCCGGTGGCCGACCTCGGCCGGCCGACATGCGCCAGCGTTGCCAGCCGCATGCTGATCGTTGACGCGGATGCCACAGCCCTGGCACGGGTGGCGGAAATGGGAATCTTTTTGGGATTTCAGATTGCCACTGCCGGGGATATCGTGGATGCGCTCTGGTTTTTGACCAAACAGGACTTCGGCGTCGTGATGGCCAGCAATGACCTGCCCAGCATCGACGGCTATCAGCTCGCATTGAAGATTAAACGCAAGCAGGCGCACACGGCCGTTATCATCATGGCCCGGCAACCCATCGGCACGATCAATAATGACCGGCCCGATGCCGCGGCAGTCATCGACGGCTGGCTGCTCCAGCCTTTCGATCTGGCGTCCATGCGCGACCAGCTTCATCGGATCGGTGTTGCCGGCGGGTCGCGGGAGCACCCATGCCCGGCGCCTTGATAAACGCAACCCGTCCCGCAGCCCTTTCCAGGCTGTAAAGAAAATAGACACCTTGGCCCCACCCGGAGGATGTGCATGGCAAAGAACTTTCGTGTGTCCAAGAAGCAAAAGAACAAGAACTCCCTGGATCTCAAACTGTTCGGCGATTTTGATGCCTCCTCGGCATATGAGCTGCATAACCTGTTGAGCACCGACGTGGGCAAAACATCAAAGGTCGCCATCGACACCAGTGGTCTCAAGACCGTCAGCCCATTTGGGATCGATCTGTTCTTGCCGCTGATGTCCGATTTGCATCATCAGCGGATGAACATCGAGGTGACCGGCCGGTTCAGTCGGGCTTTTCGTGAAGAGTAAATGACTTTTTTCTCAATGGAGGTATGATGGGCATTCGCAAGCAATTCCTGAAATCCAAACCCGTGTGCAAGGTGACGTTCAATATTCCCGAAACGATCGGCAATGGGGCGGCGCAGGCTTTTCTGGTGGGTGAATTCAACGCATGGTCGACATCGGCAACCCCCATGAAGAAAATGAAAAACGGCGGGTTTAAGGTGACCCTGGACCTGGAGACCGGTCGCACCTATCAGTTCCGCTATCTGATTGGGGAATCCCATTGGGAAAATGATCCCGACGCCGATGCGTCTTGTCCGACACCCTATGAAGGCAGCCGGAATTCGGTGATCCAACTGTAGCTTCCCCTTGCTGTCGTCTATCTTTTTTGAAGCCTGATGGGTGAGTGAATCATCATCTTTCCAATAGACGAAAGACCAGCCGGAAAGGAGTCCTGGGTGCTCGAGCAAAACCGACAGCGTCATTTTCATGAAACGGCCTTGATGGAGAAGATGGAAGCGACCCCTTCCAAGGGACTGAAGCAGAGAATATCGTCACGCCGGCCGACGACGGATGCCGTCATTACCTGTCGACCGTATGGCAGCCATGGCGACACCCATGCGTCGATGGGGTGATGGGCAATGTCTCCCGCGAGGGGCTTACATTGAAACCGCCCATCCCTTCAAGCCGGGAACGATCCTGATCGTGCGCATGGTGCGCTATCCGTCATCCCAGACCGACCGGGAAGCGGTGGAAGGCGTGCGATCGATCGTCCTGGCCGAGGTTCGCTGGCGCAGGGAGAGGCTGGCAGCGGGCGGACCGATCTACGGCATGGGGCTGCGGTATTTCGACTGACCATCGCCCATCGTGTGTCCCGCATGCCGATATTTCAAAAGGAAGGTGTTATCATGCAAAACCACCGGCAAAGCGGCACGCGACCGCCACATTCAACCCCGCGGGTTCTGATCGTGACCCCGGAGGTGACCTTCGTTCCATCGGGTATGGGGCCGGGCTCCCGTTCCATCTGCGCCCGGGCCGGCGGCCTGGGGGATATCTGCGCCGCCGAGATCCATGCCCTTTACGAACGGGGTATCGATGTCCACCTGGCCATGCCCAACTATCGCAACGTTTTCAAAAACAGCACCCACCCCCTGCCCGGGCTGGATATCCCCCAGCGACAGCGGAACTTGCCCGAAAACCGTATCCACCTGGCCGAGGACCGCTCCTTTTACTACCACCCGAAATTGTTCATGGACACCGGTGGTGAGAGTGTGCGCATCGCCCTTTCGTTTCAGCGCGAAGTGATCAACCGGATCATCCCCGAGGTTCAACCCGACTTGATTCACTGCTTCGACTGGATGAGTGGACTGATTCCGGCCATGGCGCGCCAGTGCGGCATTGCCAGCCTGTTCACCTTCTATCGCCTGGACGCGCCGCAATTGCTGCTCTCCACCATCGAGGAACGCGGGATCGATGCCGCCGCTTTCTGGCGGACGTGCTTTTATGAGCGCCTGCCGGAAAGCTATGAGGAGACCCGTAACACCAATCCGGTGGACCTTTTGACCACCGGTGTGTTCGCGGCAACCATGGTGGCGGCGTTGAGCCCGACCTACCTGGCCGCGTTGACCAACGGGCAGGGCCATCTGGCGCGGCCGGGCCTGCGGGATGAACTGAAACGTAAAATGGCCGCCGGACAGCTCGGTGCGGTTTTGCCGGTGCCGGATTCATCCTTCCATCCGGCCACTGACCGGGCGCTGCTGCGATCCTTCGGGCCGGAGACCCATTTTGCCGGCAAGCTCTACAACAAGCTGCAGCTCCAGGAGACGCTGGGGTTGCGCATGGATTCAACGGCGCCGGTGTGCTTCTGGCCGACCCGCCTGGACGGCTCCCGGCCCGGGTGCCGCATGATGGTGGCGCTGCTGGACGACATTTTGCGGCGTTACCAGGATCAGCGCCTGCAACTCGTCTTTGTGGCCGACGGCGATTACCGGGCGCCCCTCGCGGAGAAGATTGCCCGGCTGGGAGCCGGTGATCGTGCCGCCGTGGCCGACTTCGATGCCCGGCGCTACCGCCTGGC
>NZ_BBCC01000209.1 GCF_001311845.1 Desulfosarcina cetonica JCM 12296
ATATCCAATACACGCATCGCAAATTAACCGATCCCGGGATTCAGTCCCGGAAGATTTCTTTTGTTCTCGGCGTAAAGGACCTTCAATGGTTAGTGGGCGCCGGTGTTTACATCGATGACGTGGAAAGCGACATTGCCCGGATGCAGGCCCAATTGAACCATCAGCTGAAAATCAAATTTCTTTTTTTTTCAATGACGGTGACCGCCATTCTCGGCCTGTTCTACCTGTTCTTCAGGTCACTGAACCGGCGACTGAAAAACGATGTGGAACTTCTGGTCTCATTTTTTAAGCGGGCGGCGAATTCAGACGAGGCCATCGATCAAGAGCATATCAAATTCGCTGAACTCGGCCAGATGGCGAAATACGCCAATCAGATGCTTGTAGACCGTAAGCTGTCGGCGGATGCTGCGGGAGAACGAAGCGAAATTCCGCCGCATGGCCGAAAATTCCCCGGATATCATTTACCGAATGTCGATTCCTGAGGGGAAGTATGAATATATAAGCCCCGCAGCGGAAGTCATCACCGGGTATCCCCCCGAAATATGGTATGAGAATCCACTTTTTATTAAAAAAACTGATCCCTTCCGATTGGCATGACTATTTCGAGAAGGAGTGGGACCAGATCCTTCAAGGGCATCTATCACCCATTTATGATTACCAGATTATTCACAAAACCCAGGGCCTCCGCTGGCTCAACCAGCGCAATGTGGGTATACGGAACGCGGCTGGCGAGCTTGTTGCCATCGAGGGGATCGTTACGGACAGAACCGTTCAAAAACACGCTGAGCAGGATCTGTGGGCTTCCCAGCAAAGATTCCTGAAAATCTTGGACAGCATCGATGCCGCTGTGAATGTGGTGGATATGGAAACCCATGAGGTTTTGTTTGTGAACCGATATATGCGGGAAAACTTCGGCGGGGATATGACCGGCGATGCCTGCTGGGCGGCTTTTCGGAATGAAAAGGGACCCCGCGACGCCTGCACGCATGCCCGGTTGGTGGATGCCAACGGCAAACCCACGGGCGTTTGCGTTTGGAAAGATCGCAATCCGGTCACAGGGAAGTATTATGTCAATCATGACAGGGCCGTCGAATGGACCGACGGCCGTTTGGTGCGGCTGCAGATCGCCACCGATATAACGGATTTGACCAGAATGGAGCATCAACTCCAGCAGGCCCAGAAAATGGAATCCGTCGGCAGGTTGGCCGGTGGCGTGGCCCACGATTACAACAACATGCTCAGCGTGATTCTTGGCTATACGGAGCTGGCCCTGGATAACACAGCGCCAGAGGATCCCCTGTATTCCGATCTACAAGAAATCCATGCGGCCGCCATGCGCTCAATCAAGATTACCCGGCAGTTGTTGGCTTTTTCCAGAAAACAGACCATCGCCCCGAGGCGACTGGAGTTGAACGAAACGGTGGAGGGCATGCTCAAGATGCTGCGTCGATTGGTTGGTGAGAACATCGATATCGTCTGGCATCCAGGCTCCCGCATCGATTCGGTTTACATGGACCCCTCCCAGATTGATCAGATTCTGGTCAACCTCTGCATCAATGCCAGGGATGCCATTTTTGACGTGGGCAAAATTACCATCGAGACGACCACGCAGTCCATCGATGACGCCTATTGTGCCGATCATGCCGACGCTGTACCCGGCGACTTTATCATGCTCGCCGTCAGCGACGACGGCTGCGGTATGGATAAGGAAGTCCAGGCGCGTCTTTTCGAACCCTTTTTCACGACCAAGGAACTTGGCAAGGGGACCGGGCTGGGCTTGGCCACGATTTACGGCATTGTCCGACAAAACAACGGGTTCATCAATGTCTACAGCGAGCCGGGAGAGGGAACGACCTTCAGGATTTACCTGCCGCGGTATGAATCCGCACCGGAACCCGTGGAACGGCCGACAGCGTTACCGTCAGACGCAAAGGGAACGGAGACCATCCTTTTGGTGGAGGATGAACACACGATCTTGCGAATGACCCAGATGATGTTGAAGCAGTGCGGCTATACCGTGCTTACGGCCAACAATGCTGCCGAGGCCATGGATGTCGCCCGCGGGCATGCCGGCCCGATTCACCTGATCATGACCGATGTGGTCATGCCCGATATGAATGGCAAGGCGTTGTCAATCCGGATTCAGGAGCTGTATGCCGGGGTGAAGGTTCTCTTCATGTCCGGCTACACCGCCAATGTCATTGCCCATCGGGGTGTGCTCGATGAGGGGATCGACTTCATTCAAAAGCCTTTTTCCAGAAAGGATCTTGCCGCCAAGGTGCGCGAGGTGCTGGATGGGGCGTAGCGTAATGCCGGTGGCGGTTTACTTTGCGGGGCATTCAGGTTGACCTGCCGCTACCTTCATGGGGGTCGGCTGAGGCGGCCTCGATATCGAGGATTTTTCGCCACCCACATAATCCTTGGTGGCATACCGGGTAATGTTCTGAAATTTGCGGATGGTGGCCACCAATCGGTCCAGATTGTTTTTCAACAATTGGTAGAGCCTTGTCCGGCGCGCGTCTGCGTCGGCTTCGGGGGCCAGCTTCTCGATGCCCATCATCACCACCTGCAGGGGGTTGTTGAGCTCGTGGCCCACGGCACCGGCCAGTTCCAGGATCGACAGCAGCTTCTCCTTGGCCAGGCGCTCCGCCTCGGCTTGCTTCCCCTGGGAGATGTCCATGAAGTAGCACAAAGCGGCGCGTTTGTCGTTGTACTGGATGGAGGTCGCCGTCTCCAGGATCCACTTGGTGTTGCCCGTCTTGTCCGTGATGCAGAAGGTATAGGGATCCCGGCGCCTGGCTTTGAGCATGGCGATGGCGTTGCTCCGCGTCTCGGCGCGATCGGATGTCTGAACGAGGGTCAATGGATCGCTGCCGATCAATTCCGCCTCGCCGTATCCGGTAATGCGCATGAATTCCGGGTTAACGTACATCAGCCGGGCGTCCTGGACGATATAGCAGCCGATCAAGGCGTTGCGGATGCTGCGTTCGAACGCCTGGTCGGCCCGTCTGCAGCCGGTGGTGTCGCGGATGAAACCCTCGATGGCGACTATCTGTCCCCCAGGGTCACGGACCACGCTCCAGCGGTCCTGCATGATCCGGATGGAACCGTCGTCCTTCAGATAGCGATAGTCGATCTCGCCGCTCCGCTGGGCGGGGGCCAGCGAGTCGGCCAGGGCATATTCGATCCGTTCGTGGTCCCCGGGGTGAATGTGCCGCCGAACGCTTTGGGGGGAAAGCTCCTGTTTGCCGTTTTCCTCACCGGCGAACAGGGAGAAGAACCGCCGGTTGAAAAAGGAGAACGTCCGCGATTCGATGTCGAACCGATAGATGGCGTCCGGTGAGCGATCGGCCAAGTGGATGAGGTCTTCCGATCGTCGTTGGATCGTGGTGATATCCGGATGGTCCGTGGATGCCGATCCGGGAGCTTCATTTCCCGTCCGTGTCGCCGATTCGTCTTCCGTGGGTTTTGTCGCCATGCACGTGGCCTCGATGCGTTGTTTTACTACCACTAATAGCATAGCATAATTCGGTTAGATGGAACAATATTTCGAGACGCCGGTTCATCTGGACCTAAGCCCCTTCAGCCTGAAAACCGATGCCCCTATGCATTGAAGCGACCCCCGGCCAAGGGCCAAATGGCGCCTTCACGGCCGGAAGCCGCTCCAAGGGGCTTCTCGATGGCGAATCCGCTCGAGATCAGAACATTTTCTTGCTCATCTCATCGATGGCCTTGCTGGTGGCTTCATAGACGCCTGGAAAGGAGCTGAAGTTCAGGCCCTGGGTCAGGCAGGGAATGAAGTAATGCTTGCCGCAGGTCTGACAGGCTCTTTCCACATGTTTGGCGATTTCCGCCGCATCCCAGTTCTGATGATCCAGGGGGCCGCTGTCGATTTCGCCCATGAAGGAGATCTGGCCACCGTATTGCTTGATCAGGTCAGGGGTGTTGTTGGTGGTCATGACGCCTTGCCAGATGTCGATGCCCATCTCGATCATGGCGGGCACCAGGTTGGCGGCATAGGAATCGCTGTGGTGCACGATCAGCTCCACGCCGTTATCCTTCCAGAACCCATAGGCTCTTTTGTAGGGTTCCAGGTAAAACTCATTGAACATGGCCGGCGAAAGGAACGAGGCGATCTGGCCGCCCCAGTCGTCATGGTGGAACAGGGCGTCGGGCTTGAGATATCTGATCGCCTGCTTGGCATATTCGATCTCATAATCGACGAGGTAGTCGATCAGCTCGTGCATGCACTCCGGTTCTTCGTACAGGTTCATCATGGCGGCTTCCATGCCCATGAGATGGTGGGTCATCTCAAATGTTCCCGAAGCAAAGAAGACGCTCACGAATTGCTCCTTGCGGTCCACGGATTCGGCGTGCTTGATGGCCGCTTCCCAGCGCTCCAGGCTGGTTTCGATGGCCGGTGCCTTCACATAGTCCCGCCATTTAGTGATATCCTTGAGCACGATGTGTTCGGCGTCGTGGACCGGGAAGGCACCGATCTGATCTTCCGGCCATTGAAAGGTCACCCCCCATTCGTTGACGATCGTATGCCCCTTCTGGGGCCTTTTTCTCAACGGGGCTTCCATGATGATTTCGAGAAATTCATACTGGTTGACAAACCGGTCGGGATTGCCGCCCTTGATGGTTTCCATCAGGTTTTCGCGTTTGGTGAGCATGGTTGAAGGCCTCCTTTTAGGGTTAAGCTGCCATTACCAGTTCTTTTGCCTTGGACGCTGCCTTGCCGGCATCCGGTGCATAGGCGTCCGCCCCGATCTCGGCGGCAAATTCAGGCGTTACCGGGGCGCCGCCGACGATCACCTTGAAGCCGGTCAGGCCACTTTCCTTGATGGTCGCCACGGTCTCTTTCATGGCCGGCATGGTGGTGGAAAGCAGACCCGAGCAGGCCACCAGTTTCACATTCGGGTTGGCTTTAATGGCTTCGACGAATTTGGCTGCCGACACGTCCACGCCCAAATCAACCATATCAAAGCCCGCGCTTTCGATCATCATGCTACCAGGTTCTTGCCGATGTCATGCAGATCCCCCCGTACCGTGCCGATGACGCAGGTTCCCAGGGCGGTGGCGGCCGTTCCCGCCAGATGCGGTTTGAGGACTTCGACGCCCTTGGCCATGGCCTTGGCCGCGATCAGCATTTCAGGAACGAAGAGCTCCCCGCTGGAGAACTTGTCACCCACGACGCCCATGGCCGCGACCATGGCTTCGAGAATCGCCTCGGCCGGGTTGCCCTCGTCCAATGCCGCCTGGACCAGTCCCGGTACGAGTTTTGTCTTGCCGGTTTCCACATTTGCCTTCACTTCTTCGATTTTCGACATTGTTTCCATCCTTTCATAAATAGCTGGCGTTGACCGCGATGTCTATTGTAGCGGCCCGAACAGGCCTTTCCGGTAGGCGCCGATGTATTCGATACAGTACTCGTCCATGCCCTTCAACGCCTCGGTGGCATAGATCAGCCCCATCATGTGTTTGGCCAACGGATTGATGATCGCGCTGTCCATCCCCGCCCCCATGGCCAACACCATGAACGCCTGATTGACGAACTTCCGGGCCGGCAGGTTAAAGGAAATATTGCTCGCCCCGCTGGTGATGTGGATCTGCGGATACTGCGTCTTGATCTTGCCGATGACGTCGAGAATGATGTTGATGCCGTCCTCGGCGGTGCAGAGCATTTCCACCAGGGGGTCGATGTACAGGCGCGAGGGATCGATCTTGTAAGCCTTGGCTTTTTCCATGATCGCGGCAAATACCGCCAGGCGCTGCTCGCCGCTTTTGGGAATGCCCGTGTCGTCACAGAGCAGCGCCACGCAGCCCCACGGGGTGTCGGCAATTTCGGGGAAGATCATGTCGATCTTGTTTCCCTCCATGGAAACCGAGTTGACCAGCCCGGGTTTGTTGCACAGCTTCATGGCCTGGGCACAGATGTCGGCGCTGGGGCTGTCCACCGCGATGGGCGTGTCCGTGGCGTCCTGCACCTGATCGATGAGCCATCGCATGGTTTCCAGTTCGACGGCCACATCCACCGAGGCACACACATCGATGTAGCTTGCGCCGGCCTCGGTTTGGGAGCTGGCCAGGTTTTTGATGAAATCCGCATCCTTTTTCTGGATCGCCTCGGCTACGGAAGGAATGGCGCCGTTGATTTTTTCACCGATGATAATCATTTTCAAAAGCTCCGTTGTTTTAAGTGAATAAGTATAAAGCGCTTATCACGCAACCCGCACTGATACGCCCGGTGATACGCCCGGGCCTTAGTTGCGCGCGGCGATCTCCTGCTGCATTTCGCCGAGCCGTTCGGGGGTGATCCGGTAAAGCGCCAGGATGATCACCAGGCCGGCGCCGATGAACAGGGCCGGAACCAGCGCGATGCCGTTTTTTATGCCGTTGATCAGTTCGGGGGTGGCCGGCATGTCGGCGACGTAACCCGCCGATACGAGAATACTGGTAATCACCACGCTACGCACGAAAACGGCGGTCTTGATGGGAAAACTGATCAGGGACATGATGAAACCGCGGGCGTTTTTGCCGGTTTTCCACTCGCCATAGTCCACCGTGGCCGAATACATGGCCACACTCAGGGCGTCGGGCATGCCGTAGCCCAGGTAGGCCACGAACATGACAATCATGAAAGAAACATAATTCATGGGTAGCAACCACACCAGCATAAGCCCGATGATGAAGATGATCAAGGATAGCACATAGGTGTTGCGTTCACCGAACTTCTTGGCCAGGGGCGCGGTCGCCATGGCACCGAAGAAGCAGACCACGTTGAGGCCGGTAAAGAAAACGGCGATCACGGCAAGGTTGTTGACCACGTATTTGAAATAGTAGAACGCCAGCCCGAAGATGATGAAACGGCCCAGGTAACGTCCCAGTTCCGCCAGCATGAGACCGATAAGGGGGGGATTGACCAGGATCTGCTTGAGCATTTCCGCGATGGGCATCTTGTCTTTTTTGTCGGCCGCCGTGCCGGCGCCGGGGTGGTAGGCGTGGTCCTTGGTGAGGGCAAACAGGGCCCAGTAGCAGAGGATCATGAAAATGCCGGAGATGATCACGGTGAGGGTGCATCCCAAGGCTTGGTTGCCCCCTCCCAAGAGGTTGATGCTCTCGGCGCCGACCATGGAGAAGACAATCGCGCCCAGGGCGTTGAACATGCCCCGGTTGGAAGCCATGGAGATGCGCTCTTCTCTCACCGTGGTCAGGGAGTTGTTCATGGCGATATGGCCGGCGTAATAGATGTTCCAGATCAGGTGGGAGACGATGAACCCGATGGAGACCAGGATGGCATTGACGGTGGGCTCACCGATTTTGGCGAACTGCAACACGAAAAAGATGGCTGCCAGGGGCGGGCCGATCAGCAGCCAGGAGCGATATCGGCCCCAGCGCATGTCGCTTTTTTCCAGGATCACGCCTGCCGTGGGTACCCAGACGATATCGAAGATGCTGGTAACCATGAGCACGGTGCCGGCCATGGCCACCGGAATCTTGGCATAATCGGTTAAAAACGCGGCAAAGAAAAAAATTTCCATGTTGACAAACAACTGAAACCCGAACGACGGTAATCCATACAGGTTGATGATGGATTTTTTCAGACTTCTCTTTTGGGCCTCCATTGTGCTCCCCCCTCCACTTTTCTGGTTTAACGGCGGCCCGGCTTGTCGGCACTTGCACAGCCATCCACTGGTCCGGGCCAAGGTTTGATCAATTACCAAAGGTTTCGCTTCCGTTCTGCTGCCTATTGATATCTCAAACCTTGTGCCATATTGGGAAGTTATTGAAAGATAATTTATATCAATAAGTTACAAATTTTTCGGCGGTTGTGTCGCTGACAGGTGGTAACGATATGCCGTAATTTTTCTTTAAATCGTCAGCGATCGATGGGCATTGGTTCGGTTTGTCGGGGGAAGCCGCTTTTTACGAATCCGTCACAGCTGCGTCTGGGTGACGCTCTTGCGGAAGCGCAAAAGGGCGATGGCGAAGAAGACCGCGCCGATGGTGATGATGGCCAGGAGATGCTGCCAGACCGCCGTGATGCCCGCGCCGCGGTAGAGGATGGCCTGGGACAGGGCCACGAAATGGGTGGTGGGCGCCAGTTGCATGATGGCCTGAACGACGGCCGGCATGCTCTCGCGCGGGGTGATGCCGCCGGAGAGAATCTGCAGGGGCAGCAGCACCAGGATCATCAAAAGGCCCAGTTGGGGCATGGAGCGCGCCACGGTACCGAGAAAAATGCCCATGGAGGTCGTGGAGAAAAGATGCAAGGCGGCGGCCAGGAGAAACAGCCAGGTGGCGCCGGCGATCGGCACGCCCAACACCTTCTGCACCATCAACCAGAGGGAAAGGCTGGCTCCCACGAGCACCACCAGCCCGTTGGACCACACCTTGGCGAACATGATTTCCAACGGGGTGAGGGGCATCACCAGAAGGTGTTCGATGGTGCCGTGCTCGCGTTCGCGGATCAGGGCCGCGCCGGTCAGGATGATCGAAAGCATGGTGATGTTGTTGATGATCTCCATGACGCTGCCGAACCAGGTGCTGGTCAGGTTGGGGTTGAATTTCACGCGGATGGTCTGGCGGATGGGCGTCCGGGCATCGCCGGTGGTCTTGAGGAAATCGGCGACTTCGGCGTTGATGATGCGGCGGATGTAACCCGAGCCGATAAAGGCCTGGGTCATGCGCGTTGCATCGATGTCCACCAGGAGGTCGGGTCCCTCGCCGGCCAGCAGGTCGTGTTCGAACCCGGGCGGGATATCCAGGACGAAGGTGTAGTGCCCCGAATCCATGCCGGGATTCACCGCCGCCCGTGGGATACGGACCGGGGGTTGGAAGTAGGGCGGGTAGAAGGCGTCGATGATCCGTTCCGAGAGCTGGGAGCGATCCTCGTCCAAAACGGCGATGGGCGCCTTGTGCAGCTCCAGCGAGGTGGCCGTGGCAATGGCGTAAATGCCCCCGGAAAAGGCCCAGATGACGAAGAGGAAAAGCACCTTGTCGTGCCAGAAGCTGCGCAGCTCCTTGATGCCGAGGAAGAAGATGTTGGTCAGTTTGTGCATGCTCAGCGGTCCTGTGGGCTTAGCGCCAGGGCGCTGGCAACGGTCAAGACGGGGATGAAGAGCGCCAGGGTGGCCAGTTGGGCGGAAAGGTCGCCGAATCCCAGGGCCTTGGTGAAGACCCCGCGGCTGACGACCAGAAAATAGGTCGTGGGAAAGAGTCGGCCGATCAGGCGCCCACGCCCTCCAGTGAGGAAACCGGGTGGGTCATGCCGCAGAAATTAACCGCCGCCAAAAGGGTGACGATGGCCGTGCCGGCCAGGGCCGCGATCTGGGTGCGGGTGAAGGCCGACATGAGCAGGCCGATGCCGGTGGTGGTGATCACGTAGAGCAGCGCCGGCGGTGAGGGCGGCGAAGCTGCCCTTGATGGGCACCTGGAACACGATCACGGCGATGGCGGCCAGGCCGAAGTAACTGAGCATGGAAATCGCCACGTAGGGCAACTGCTTGCCCAGCAGGAACTCCAGGCGGGTCACCGGCGTGACGTAGAGATTGGTGATGGCGCCCAGCTCCTTTTCACGCACCACGCCCAGGGCCATCAGAATGGCGGGGATGAAGACCAAGAGCAGCGGGATGACCGCCGGCACCATGGCGTAAATGCTCTTAAAATCCTGGTTGTAGCGATAGCGCGGGGTCACGTTGACGCTGGCCCCACGGCCGGCCGAAAGCCCATGGCGGCGGGCCAGGTCGGCCAGGTACTGCAGATGGATGCCCTGGGCATACCCCCGGATGGTCTCGGCGCGAAAGGGCATGGCCCCGTCGATCCAGAACCCCACCTCGGCTGGCGTCCGCGCCTCAAATCGCGTCCGTAGCCCGGTGGGATATTGATCGCCAGGCTCAGCTCGCCGTTTCGCATGCGTCGGTCAAGATCCGCGAAATCGGCGATCGGCCGATGCTCGACAAAGTAGCGCGACCCACTGACGTTCAGCACATAGTCCCGGCTTTCGGGTGAGCGGTCCTGGTCGAGGACCGCATAGGCGAGGTTTTCCACATCCAGGGTGATGCCGTAGCCCAGGATGAACATGAGCAGGACCGATCCCAGGGCCGCCACGGTCAGGCGGATGGGGTCGCGGCGAATCTCCATGCTTTCCCGATGGGCATAACCCAGCAGACGCAACAGGCTGAACCAGCCGGACGCCGGGTGACTGGCCGGCTGAGGGGTCGCCTGGGGCGAGG
>NZ_BBCC01000210.1 GCF_001311845.1 Desulfosarcina cetonica JCM 12296
CCTGACAAGGACAAGAAAATTGGAAAGAGAACCAATCGACGGGTTGATGGACAATTGTTCCGAGAATACGAAACGCATCGATGTCATGGTTGTGGGTGGCGGGATCAGCGGGATCCAGGCGGCCCTGGATCTGGCCGAGACGGGATTCAAGGTCTATCTGGTGGACAAGTCGCCGGCCATCGGCGGCAAGATGGCCCAGCTGGACAAGACCTTTCCCACCAACGACTGCTCCATGTGTATCGAGTCGCCGAAGTTCATCGAGTGCAGCCGGCATCCCAACATCGACATCCTGACCTACACGGAAGTAAAAAGTGTGGAGGGCGAGGTCGGTGAGTTTCTGGTGACCCTGGTCAAGAAGCCGCGCTACATCATCGAGGAGAACTGCACGGGTTGCACGGTCTGCGTGGAGTACTGCCCGGTCAAGGTACCGGACCCCTACAACCAGAACCTGTCGCTGAACAAGGCGATTCATATCTACTTCTCCCAGGCCGTGCCGCTGATCACCTATATCGATCCCGAGACCTGCCTTTTCCTCCAGGACGAAAAATGCACGATCTGCCAGGGTGCCTGTAAGAACGACGCCATTGACCTGCATCAGAAGCCGGAAAAGATCGAGGTCGAAGTCGGCGCCATCGTGCTGGCACCGGGCTACGAGGTGTTCGATCCCAAACCCAGGGGCGACTACGGTTACGGCAAGTTCGCCAATGTGGTCACCAGCCTCGACTTCGAGCGCATTCTCTGCTCCACCGGTCCCTTTGATGGCGAGATCCGGCGGCCGTCGGACGGCAAGCATCCCCACCGCATCGCCTGGATTCAATGTGTCGGCTCCCGCCAGGTGACCGAGGGCGGTAACAGCTACTGTTCGGCCGTGTGCTGCGCCTACACCCAGAAGCAGGTGATCCTGGCCAAGGATCATGACGAGGGTATTCAGGCCACGATTTTTCATAACGACATCCGGGCTTTCGGCAAGGACTTCGAACGCTTCTACCAGCGTGCCGAAAAACTGGCCGACACCCGTTTCATTCGCAGCTACGTTTCCATCGGCCGGGAGATCCCCGAGACCCAGAACGTCACCATCCGCTATTCGACCGTGGATGACGGGGTCAAGGAGGAGGAATTCGACATGGTGGTGCTCTCCGTCGGCCTGGCCCCACCGGCCGACGTGCAGGGCCTGGCCGACAAGTTCGGCATCGAACTCAACGCCCACCAGTTCTGCATGAACCAGATGACCAACCCCATCGCGACCTCGCGTCCGGGCATCTTCGTCAGCGGCGCCTTTCAGGGCCCCCTCGATATCCCCGAGTCGGTCATGAGCGCCAGCGGGGCCGAGGCCCAGTGCGGTCAACTGCTCGCCTACCGCCGGGGCAACCTGGCCAAGGCCCGCGAGTATCCGCCAGAAAGAGACGTCTCCAACGAGGAACTCAAGGTCGGGGTGTTCGTGTGCCACTGCGGGGCCAACATCGGCCGTGTGGTGGATGTGCCCGACGTGGTCGAATACGCCTCCAGCCTGGGTCATGTGGTCCACGCCCAGGAGAGCCTTTTCGCCTGCTCCACGGAGAACGCCCAGCAGATCACCGACACGATCCGCGAAAAAGGGCTGAACCGGGTGGTCGTGGCGGCCTGCACGCCCCGGACCCACGAACCCCTCTTCCGCGATACGGTGCGCGAGGGCGGGATCAACCAGTACTTCTATGAAATGGCCAACATCCGCGAGCACTGCTCCTGGGTGCATTCCAAGGAGAAGGAAAAGGCCACCCAAAAGGCCAAGGAGATCATCCGCATGTCGGTGGCCCGCTCGACCCGCCTGGAGCCCTTGCAGGAGTTCGAGCTGCCGGTCAACAAGGCGGCCCTGGTGGTTGGCGGCGGCATTGCCGGCATGACCAGCGCCTTGAGCCTGGCCAACCAGGGGTTCACGGTGCATCTGCTGGAAAAGGAGAGCGATCTGGGCGGCATGGCCCGCCGGCTCCACTTCACTCTGGAGGGCATGGACGTTCAGGCCTACCTCGCCGATCTGATCGGAAAGGTGTACAAACATCCCAACGTGCTGGTCACCCTGGATGCAGCCATCACGGCGGTGGACGGCTATGTGGGCAACTTCGTCACCACCGTCAAGTCGGGCTACCAGACCAAGACGATCAAACACGGTGCCGCGGTCATCGCCACGGGTGCCGAGGAGTACCAGCCATCCGAATACCTGTACGGCGAAAACGAGAATGTGGTCACCTCAATCGAACTGGAAGAGATGATCGCCGGCCAGGATGAACGGCTGGCCGGTGCCCAAAGCCTGGTGATGATCCAGTGCGTGGGCTGCCGTAATGAAGACCGCAACTACTGCTCCCGCGTCTGCTGCAGCCACTCGATCAAGAATGCCCTGAAATTGCGGGCCATCAACCCCGAGATGGAACTCTACATTCTCTTCCGCGACATCCGCGCCTACGGGTTCAAGGAAGATTATTACCGCGAGGCCGCGGACAACGACATCCGCTTCATCCGCTACACGCCCGAGGACAAGCCCGAGGTGGAAGCCGGCGATCCCGGCGTGGTCGTCACCGTCACCGATCCGGTGCTGGGCGACCGGCTGATGATCGAGGCCGATCTGTTGACCCTGGCCGCCGCCGTGGTCCCGCCCCAAACCAATCCTCAGATGGCCAAGTTCTTCAAGGTGGCCATGAACCCGGACGGCTTCTTCCAGGAGGCGCATGTCAAGCTACGGCCGGTGGATTTTGCCGCCGACGGGGTGTTCCTGTGCGGAACCGCCCAGTACCCCAAACACATCACCGAGACCATCAGCCAGGCCTATGGCGCCGCCGGCCGGGTGGTCACGATCCTCAACAAGGATTCGGTGCTGGCATCGGGCGCGGTCTGCGAAGTCAAGGAAAAGGAGTGCGTGGCCTGCGGCGCCTGCATCACCGCCTGTACCTATGGCGCCATCGACTTCAAGGAAACGGCGATCGGCAAGAAGGCCACGGTGAACCCGATCCTCTGCAAGGGAGACGGCCTGTGCAACGCCGTCTGCCCGGCGGATGCCATCGTGCTCAAGCATTTTACCCAGGAAGAAATTCTCTGCCAGATTGACGCAGCGTAAGCGACAAACGGCGTTACCTCAATTGCTCAACCGATCCGTCGTAACGGATGGAAAAGGAGACACCCAATGAGCACCGGACCCGAGTTCCGACCGCGAATCCTTGGTTTTCTATGCAACTGGTGAGGATATTCCGCTGCGGACCTGGCTGGAGTTTCCAGACAACAATATGCACCGGATATCAAGATCGTTCGTCTCATGTGTACCGGCCGGGTGGACCTGGCCTTCCTGCTGCGCGCCTTTGAAAATGGCATGGACGGCGTGTTCATCGGCGGCTGCTGGCCGGGGGAGTGCCACTACCTGACCCAGGGGAACTACAAAGCGCTGTTCCTCATGCACCTGTGCCGCAAACTGCTGGCCCATATCGGCCTGAACCCCGAGCGGCTGCGCATCGAATGGATCAGCGCCTCCGAGGGCATGCGCTACGCCGAGGTCATGAACGATTTCTCGAAAACGACCAAGGCCTTGGGGCCCCTTGGGGTCGGCGAGGGATTGGACCTTGACACCCTGAAGTTCAGACTTGAGGCGTTGACCGGATTGGTTCCCTACATTCGCCTGGTCGAGCGGGAAAAGCTCCGCGTCAACTTCAAGACGGTGGAAGAATACAGCGCCTTTTTCGAAAGCGAGGCCTTCACCCGGCTGTTCAACGACATGATCGTCAGCAAGTTCGAGATCAGCCAGGTCATGGCCCTGCTCCGGGAAAAGCAGCTGACCACCAACGAGATCACGCAAGCCCTCGATCTCGAGCGGGCCGATGTCGCCAAATACCTGAATGATTCGGTACGGCAGGGCTTCATCGGGTTCGACGCAGAGAGCCACCGCTTCGCAACGATCGCGTATTAGCAACCTTCAACCATTCGGACAAGACCATGCAAACCGCCAACATCGATCAAATCATCGACGCCCATCAGGGAAAACCCAGCGCGCTGATCCATGTTCTCATGGAGATTCAGCATGTCAACCACTGGCTGCCGCGGGAAGTGCTCAAAAAAGTCAGCCAAAAGCTCGAGGTTCCGTTCAATCGGGTCCTTCAGGTGGCGACCTTTTACAAGACCTTCAGCATGATCCCCAAGGGCAGCCATGAAGTGCATGTCTGCATGGGCACCACCTGCCGGATGCGTGGGGCAGGCGAACTCCTCGACACGGTCAAGGATCTGATCGGCGTGGATGTCGGGGAGACCGACGCGGACATGAAATACAGTCTGGAAAACGGCAGCTGCCTCGGATGCTGTTCCCTGGGCCCGGAGATCATCGTCAACGGCAAACATCATACCCGGGTTGAACCGAGCAAAGCCGACGACGTCCTCAAATCGTATGCGTAAGGGATAACTATGCCAAGGATAAACTCACCGGCGGAATTGGAAGCACTGAGAAAGAGCATCTTGTCAGAGAAGGATCCCGACAAGCCCTGCATCGCGATCTGCGCGGGAACCAACTGCCTTGCGCTGGGCAACCAGGCGGTCATCCAGGCCTTCAAGGCGGAACTGGCCCAGCAGGAACTGACGGACAAGGTCGATATCCGGGCCACCGGCTGCCATGGCCTGTGCGAAAGAGGACCCAATGTTCTGATCTATCCCGAGGAGATCTACTATATTGAGGTCAAGCCCGAGGACGTAGCGGAAATCATTTCCGAAACCGTGCTGGGCAAGAAGGTCGTCGATCGCCTGCTCTACACCGATCCGCTAACCGGGGAAAAGGCCGTTCACCAAACCGATATTCCGTTTTATAAAAAGCAGACCCGCATGATCATCAACACCAACACGTTGATCGATCCCCAAAAGATCGAGGACTATCTCTCCATCGGCGGGTACACGGCCCTTTCCAAGGCCCTTTTCGAGATGACCCCGGAAAGTATCCTGAACGAGATCAAGACGGCCAACCTGCGCGGCCGCGGCGGCGGCGGCTTCCCCGCCGGTCTCAAATGGGAAACGGCCCGCAACGCCCCCGGCGAGCAGAAATACGTGATCGTCAACGGGCACGAAGGCGAGCCCGGGGCGTTCATGGACCGCGCCATCTTCACCGGCAATCCGCACAACGTCATCGAGGGGCTGATCATCGGTGCCTTTGCCGTCGGCGCCAGCCAGGGGTTCATCTACACCCGGCATGACATGCCCCAACTCAAGGAAAACATCTACACGGCCCTGGCCCAGGCCGAGGAATACGGCCTCTTGGGCGACAACATCCTGGGTTCCGGCTTCAACTTTCATGTGGAAGTCCATTTTGACGTGGGCATCTTCGTCTCCGGCGAATCCAGCGCCTGATGCGCTCCATCGAGGGCAAGAATCCGGAGCCGCGGCCCAAGTACATCCGCACCTCGGTGAGCGGTATCTGGGACAAACCCAGTAACCTGAACAACGTGGAAACCTGGGCCAACGTGCCCCTGATCATCAACAAGGGCCACGCATGGTACACCGGCATTGGCACGGAGAAAAGCAAAGGGACCAAGCTGGTCTCGGTCTCCGGCCATGTCAAGAACACGGCCGTGGTGGAAGTGCCCATGGGAACCACGCTGCGGGAGATCGTCTTCGATATCTGCGGCGGCATTCCGGGAGACAAGAAGCTCAAGGCGGTGCACTTCGGCGGTGCCATGGGCGGCAGCATTCCCGAGAACCTCTTGGACACGCCCCTGGATTTTGACGCCCTCTCCAGTCTCGGCGCCACCATGGGGGCCGGCGGCATGCTGGTTCTGGACGAAGACACCAGCATGGTGCAAATGACCCGCACCCTCCTGGACTTTTTGAGCAAGGAATCCTGCGGCAAATGCGTGCCCTGCCGGGAAGGCGTGCGGCAGATGCTCAAAGTCATGGACCGGCTGTGCGAGAACAAGGGCCGGCCCGGGGATATCGAATTGCTCGAGGATTTGTGCGAGGTCTCCCGGAAAGCCTCCCTGTGCTCCCTGGGCCGCACCGCCTACAGCCCGGTTCTCAGCACGTTGCGGTTCTTCCGCGAGGAGTACGAGGCCAGCATCGCCCCATAAATTGTACCTGAACACGATGGTATCAACGCCAAGAAGGTAACGATATGAGTGAAATTCTTCTGCAGATCGATGGCAAGGACGTCAAGGCAACGGAAACCATGACCGTTCTGGAGGCGGCGCGCAGTGCCGGGATCCACATTCCCACCCTCTGCCATCACGAAAAACTCGAGCCCTACGGCGGATGCCGGCTGTGCACCGTCGAGGTGGAAACCCGCGGACGGGCAAGGCTCGTGGCCGCCTGCCTCTTCCCGGTGCAGCCGGATCTGATCGTGCGCACCCATACCCCGGAAGTCGACAAGCTGCGCAAGACCATCATCGAACTGTTGATGGCCCATGCCCCCGACTCCTTCGAACTGCTCGACCTGGCCCAGGAGTATGGCGCCGACCGCAACCGGTTCGACCAGGAGTCCTCCTTCTGCCTGCTCTGCGGCCTGTGCGTGCGCTATTGCAACGAGGTCAAACAGAAAAACGCCATCGCCTTCGTGGACTGCGGCGCCAAACGGGAAATCAACTTCATTCCCGAAATCGCCTCCCAGGAATGCCGCGACTGCAAGGAATGTTTCCCCTTGTGCCCCACGTCGTACCTTCAGGCCGCGTACTTTTTGACCGAAGCCCTGGCTTTTCCACACGAATCCAATGCGGCACATGCTTTGACCAAGAAATAAACGATCTCCAAGGAAAATCTTAAGGACAGCTTGTAGAGCCTGGATCAAGCCCGGTAACACAACATCGGGAGGTGGCCATACACCACCTCCCGCAGCCCCGGATATCCCCACCGAAAGGCACACCAGCACCTCATCCGGCCCCACCCGGCCGTCTTTTTCGCTTGACAAAGGAAAATGGCTTGGATATTCATATAGAGAACGCAAATTCTCTATGTAGACAACACCTTTAATTTAACATTGAAGGCGAGTGATTCTTCGGGCCATCATTTTGCGGTGATGGTTTTTTTATGGTATTCGTTATGCCACCACTGACATAAGTAGATAATTTTTATGGAACGATTTTTTATCGAAGGGGCTAAATCATGAGGTACGCAGAAACTGGGGTCATTATCGAAGTCGATTTATCCCGAGGAAATATTGAAAAGGTGGAAACGGATCCAAATCTGACCCGGCTGCACCTGGGCGGACAAGGCACCGCCGACAAAATCCTATGGGATCGGGTGCCTCCCGAGGTCGAACCCTTTTCGCCCGACAACCTGTTGATTTTCAGCACCGGCCTCCTGCATGGGACCCCGGTCCCCGGCACCAACCGCGTTGCCGTGAACACGTTCTCCCCGCAGACCAACTTGCATGCCCACTCCCTTTTCGGCGGATGGTGGGGGCCGGAACTGAAGCACGCCGGCTACGACAAGATCGTCATTCGCGGCAAGGCATCGGAGTTGGTTTATCTGTGGATTCATAATGACAGGGTCGAAATTCGGGATGCCAGGCACCTGAAGGGCAAGGGTGCCCAGGAAACCGCCGACCTGATCAAAAAAGAGTTGAAACAGGAACGCGCCCAGGTCTGTGCCATCGGACCGGCCGGCGAGAATCGGGTCTTCATGGCCACGATCGAGCACGCCAACTCCAGTGCCGCCCGCGGCGTGGGGGTGATCATGGGCGATAAACGGCTCAAGGCCATTGCCGTGCGCGGAACCAAGGATATCAACATCGCCCACCCAGCCGAACTCTGGGAAAAAAGCGCCCTGATCCGCCAGGAAATCTATGACAACAAAATCGTCGGTGACCCCATGGCCGGTGAGGATGACGAGCTGTTCCATACCGACAATTTTGCCTGGGGCAATGCACGCGTGAGAAAAAAAGGCTACTGGAACCAATACCGCCAGCGCAAATGGGGTGCCCTGACCCAAAGCGCCCGCATCCGCGAAACCGGCTGCTACAACTGCCCAAAAAAATGCCACGCGGTCATGGCCATGCCCGGCCGACGCACCTATTTTCTGAAGTGTTTCAACAAGCTGACCTACCTGATGGCTGCCCACCTGGAACTGGACTTCAATTACGATATCCTCGCGGTCTCCCAGGAGTACGGGTTGGATGGGTTTGCCACGCCCCAGGTGATCGCCTTTGCCCTCGAACTGCTCCAGGCGGGCATCTTGAATGAAAGTGACTTTCCGGGAATGCCCGAGGATGCCAGGGGCCGCTTCTTCTATATGATCGACAAGATCGTCAACCGCGAGGGCATCGGCGACAAACTGGCCAACGGCGTATACTGGGCCGCCCGTCAAATCGGCAATGGCGCCGAAGTTTATGACCACAACACCACCAAAAAATTCGAACAGGTCACCATCAAGCTGGGCAAGGTCAACCCCACCTTCTTTTTGATGCTCTCCACCGGGGAGAAGATGAGCATCACCCAGATCGAGGGGTCGTTTCCGCAGAACCCGATCCGCAATCCGGAAGAGCGGAAGAAATTTGTCGATGACTGGGTCGCCGTCCCCAACGATAAGTACAAGAAAATTTTCCTGGAGTGGGAAAAACGCCACGACATGCCCATGGAGGAGTGCTGTGCCGTGGTGGAGTGGAACGAAATCATGCACTACATCGACGACGCCATCGGGTTGTGCGGTTTTCTCTCCTCTTTCCGGGGTCAGTTCGGTGGCCGGATTCCCTTCCATTCCAATAATCTTCCCGAGCTCGTCTCCCTGGCCAGCGGGCTGGATATCGATAAGGACACCCTTTGGGAAATTGCCCGGCGCAACCGCACCCTGGTCCGGGCGCTCAATGTCCGCCGGGGCCTGCGGCGTGCGGATGAAAAACCGCCGCAAGACCACTGGAAAATCAGAGACCCTAAAATGGAGCAACAACTGCTCACCACCTACTACGAATACAAAGGCTGGAACCACCAAGGCATCCCGACCAAGAAGGCCCTGGATGCATTGGGGTTGGATTATGTCAGCAAGGATCTCATCGAACGGGGCATCCTGAAAGAAAATGAGGAAGCATCGCCGGCCGAAGCATCGCCGGCCGAAACGGTGTTGGCAGAAGCCGATGAGAATTGATGCAAAGGGGGTGATATCGTGAAGGGTGGCAAAATAACCAAAATCATCAAAGAGATAAAAGTCGATGTCAACAAATGCACGGGCTGCCGGTCCTGCGAGATGGCCTGCTCGGCATTTCACGCGGTACCCAAATTCAGCAGCGTCAATCCTGGCCGGTCCCGGATTATCGTAATCATGGACGAAGGCCGCGACGTCTTCGTGCCCATTCGCGCCGGTGATTATGCCCAGGCCGAATGCAACGGCCGTAACCTATACATGATCGATGGCAAGGAATACTCCGAGTGCGCTTTTTGTCCGGCATCCTGTCCATCGCGGGACTATTTCAAGGAGCCCGATTCGGGCCTGCCCCTGAAATGCGACATGTGTGAAAGCCAGCCACCCCTGCCCGAGCCCATGTGTGTCCAGGTCTGTCTTCCCGGAGCCTTGACTTATGAGGAACGAGAAGAGGAAGTGGACGACAATGCCGAAGAGCCCAGTCGCGGCGAAATGGAAATCGGCCTGGAATCGCTGATCAAGCGATATGGCATGAAGCGGGTCGTCGAAACCCTGTCTCAGTTTAAAAAGTAACCCGACACCAAGGATCCACCGAAAAGGGAACCTGCCATGACGACAGAAATCATTACCCAAACCATCACCACTGGTAACGAATGTGGCGAATGCGATAACAAATGCGGGGTTTGCGGCCAGCGCCTGGCATATGTGACGGTCACCCGCACCAAAACCTGCGCCTTGTGCCATAAGGAAGAGACCTCGGTCATCGGCTGCCCGAACGACCACTACGTCTGCCGGGAATGCGATTCAAAAAAGGCCCTTGAAATCATTGACCGGATTCTCTCCACCACCCAGGAAACCAGCCCCGTCAACATTATCGAACTGGTCATGGCCAATCCCGAGGTTTCCATGTATGGGGCGGTGCATTACGAGCTCGTGCCGGCGGCGATTCTCACGGCAGTGGGCAATACGGGATATGAATTGCCCGAAGATGCCATCGCCGAGGCCCGTACCCGTGCCCGCCGGATCCCGGACGGGTCTTCGGGGCTTCTCGGAATCTGCGGTGCCGCCCTGGGAGTGGGGATCGCCGTCAGTGTGATCACCGGTGCGACCGCCTTTGCCGGCGAGG